>JABXJV010000420.1 GCA_013375355.1 Candidatus Helarchaeota archaeon | reverse complement strand
GCTATGGTCATATCGACTTTTTTTAATGCCTTCGCCATTGCTGGTGCTGGTCCTGTGAGCATAAGTTCGGGATCGCTTCCAACAATTCCATAACTTAAAATTTTTGCTCGTGGTTTTAGACCTAATTCATCAGCCTTTCCCCTAGTCGTCAGTAAGGTCATGCTTGCACCATCATTTATAGGACATGAATTGCCAGCTGTTAAAACCGTACAACCCGGAACTACACGTAATGAAGCCATTTTTTCTATGGTGGTATTTGGGCGAATTATTTCGTCATAATCATAATACCAATCTTTTTTTACTTCATCAGTTTTTGGATTTTTCCATTTTTTGATGTGGATTGGTATTATTTCATTTTTGAATTTTCCTTCTTTCATTGCTTTAGCTGCTTTCATTTGGCTAATATATCCAAATTTATCTAATACTTCGCGTGTTAAATTCCATTTTTGAGCAATTCGATCTGCGGCAATAATTTGAGTTGCAAATTTAGGATAATTTTTAAGGACCATTTCATGTGGAAGGCCAGCTTTCATTTTATATAAAGTGGATGTTTTTGATTTCTTTTCATAAAGACCCGCATGCTCTTTACTTTCCTTATATTTTGGAACTTCAACTGGACTATATTCCGCTGCATCACTACCAATTGCATATTTCGACTGTTGTTCAACACCACCTGCGAGATACATATTACCATAACCTGCCCATAAACCAGTTGAGGCGATCCACATTGAAGTTTGACCACTCGCACATTGTCGATTTATTGCTAATCCTGGGACTGTAGTTAAACCTAAGGAAAGTGCAACTACTCTTCCTATATCTAACGCTCCGCCACCTATTTGTGAATTACAACCTACAATTACATCTTCTATTTCATTTTTATGTTCCTCTAAAGCAGGATTTCTTTTAAATAATCCGTTAGCTATAATTTGATATGGCATTTCAGCAGTATGAAGTTGGGCAAGGCTGCCTCTTCTTTTACCCATAGGTGTTCTTACACCATCTACAAATACTACATCACTATCCGATTTCGACATTTTATTATCACCATTAGTTTGTTTTATTATTTTACTGGTTTCAAATTGTAACCTATTTTAAAAAAGATTTCTAGTATGATTCCAATTTTGTTAAATGGTAGCGGATATAATAACTTAAGAATTATTTTGACTAAAATTTTTAGACAAAATTAAATAAATCTTCAAATTTTGAGCTAGAATAAAATTAAAAAAGTTAATAACTTAATAAATCAAGAATTCATTTTTCATTTCTAGAAATTAATCATATATAGGATAGAATATAAATGACAGATTCAACATATGAGGAAAAATTAAGTAAAATTCTTACATTTTTTCAAGCACCTACAAGTAATAGAATAATGGATGGCTATTTTATATTTACAATATCTCATTTTCTCGATTATTTTGATGACTTAAAAAGCGAAGTGCCAATATTTGGAGGAGTTAGAGAAAATATCGATGAACTATATAAAAAAGCACTTGAATTAAAGATGCCTGAAAAAATTTCAAACCTTGAAACTATCATTAATCAAATTATCGATTATTGCAAAGGAATGTATAATTGGAGCCATCAAAATGCAATGATGAATGTTATAGGTCCTCCACCGATTTCTGGAATTATTGCAAAAATTGCTGGGTGTATTACTAATGCAAATATAGTATCTGATGAATACTCTCATAAATTGGCTCTTGCTGAAATTGAAGCAGTATCCATGTTATGTAATCTAATAGGATATGATTCTAAGAAGAGTGGCGGGGTTTTTACCTTTGGCGGAACTGGAACAAACCTGTATGGGATAAAAATTGGGCTTGAAAAATGCGCACCAGGAACGTTTAATAAAGGGCTTCAAAATACAAAGGAAAAAGTAAAAATTTTTGCCTCAGATTGTGCTCATTATACAAAATATAGCTGTGCCCAATGGCTAGGAATTGGATCCGACAATGTAGTAATAATTCCAACTTCACAGAATAACGATATGTTGCTGGATGTATTAGATGAAAAGTTAAGAGAAACAATAGATGCTGGACAAAAAATTGCTTGTATAACTGCTACTGAAGGAACCACAGATGCGTTTGGAATTGATAATATGAAGGGTATTGTCAAAATTCGAGATAAAATGGTAAAAGACTATAATCTATCTTATACACCACATATCCATGCAGACGCTGTGATAGGTTGGATCTGGGCTGTATTTAACGATTATGATTTTGAATCTAATCCCCTTGGATTCAAAGAAAGAACATTAGCGAGTTTAGTTGCTACTTCTAAGTTGATTAAGGACTTATCTCTTTCAGATACTGTTGGAATTGACTTTCACAAAACAGGTTATGCTCCATATATTTCTAGTCTTATATTAATCAAAAATAGAGCAGATTTAAATTTAATATCGCGTGATACAACAGTAATGCCTTATCTTTATCAGACTGGGCAATATCATCCTGGAATTTTCACTTTGGAATGCTCAAGAGATGCCAGTGGACCAATTAATGGAATGGCTAATTTAAAGTTATTAGGAAAAGAAGGTTATCGCGTAATTATTGGTCATGTAGTTGAGATGGCAGAATTGTTAAGAGATAAATTGGAAAGTTATGAATTCATAGATGTTTTAAACGATTATAACTATGGGAGTGTTACTCTATTTCGTGTATATCCTGATGGAATAAAATCGCGGATTCAAACTCAAAAAGAATTAAAAGATCCAGTATTCGCAGAAGATCTGATAAAATATAATAAATATAATCGCAAAATTTTTGATTATACAGTTCAAAAAGCCTATAAAGGTGAGGGAGTTGCATTATCTTTCACTGAGGCTTATCGGCATACTACTTATGATTCATCTCAAGTTATTAGTGCAATTAAAAGTTTCATAATGAGTCCATTTACGAATAAAAAATCAATTGATAAAGTGGTTGAGCAAGTATTAGAGGCAAGGGAAAAAACCTAAGGTTTTAAAATTAATAAAAAAGAATATTCCGGATATCGAACAACCTTTATTTTTACTCATAATTAAAATTTTTTTTTGATATGTTCTGGTCACAATAAAATTTCATAATTAAACAATATTTACGTATGACTTATTATGTATGTACTACATCATAATTCTTTATTTTCAAAAATTACGCTAAAGAATTAATTAGAAGTCATAGTGAGCCTAAGGGATTTTGAAAGTGAGTTTGTTGATAAGTTATATTAATAAAATCCTTGATAAAAAATCGTCTAGAATTAATGAAATTATAAAAGAAAAAACTTCTGGAAAAAAAGTTCTAGGCTGGCTATGTACATACACACCAGAAGAACTGGTACACGCTGCTGGTATCATTCCTTATCGTATATTTAAAGGTGGTGAAGAAGAACCAACAACTACTGCAGATACTTATCTTCAAAGAAATTTATGCCCATTTGCTAGAGCATGTATGGGTTATGCTCTAATGGGATATTATGACTTTTTAGATGGTGTTGCATCTACTCATACTTGTGATGCAATTCATCGCCTTCCTTATGTGTGGGAGAAGTACGTTAAGAAACCTTTTTTCTTCCAATTAGATCTCCCAAGAGTATTTGAAGGTGGAGCACTTAATTATTTTAAGAAAGAGGTAATTCGATTTAAAGGGGCATTAGAACAATTTTCGGGCAATAAAATAACTGATGATAAATTAACAAATTCAATTAAGATCTATAATAAAACTCGTTCTTTACTAAAAAGAATTTATGAGTTAAGAAAAGCCGATGAACCATCAATATCAGGTACAGACTCAGTTAAAATAGTTCAAGCAGCTATGACTTTAGAAAGAGAACCTTATAATGAATTACTAATTGAACTAAAAGACAAATTAGAGAAAAATTCCCACGGTCTCAAAAAAGGTCCTAGAATTTTATTTACAGGAAGTATT
>JABXJV010000419.1 GCA_013375355.1 Candidatus Helarchaeota archaeon | reverse complement strand
TTATGATTTCCGTCAAACTCTTTTCGGGATATGTCAGGGAGGAATTTATAAAGATTTAAGAAAATCGGGCTTGGAGAAGATGATTCAGATGGAGTTTGAAGGTTATGCTATTGGCGGCTTATCCGTGGGTGAACCAAAGCAGATTTTATATGATTTAACAGATTTTCTGCCGAAATCTTGCCCGTTGAAAAACCACGATATCTTATGGGTGTTGGAAAACCTGAAGATATTATTGAAAGTGTAAAAAGGGGAATTGATATGTTTGATTGTGTTATTCCCACAAGAAATGGAAGAAACGGAACTTTATACACATCAAAAGGGAAAGTCGTTATTAAGAATTCTATTTACAAAGATGATTTTAATCCTTTAGACCCGGATTGTGATTGTTATGCCTGCAGAAACTTTTCTCGTGCATATTTAAGACACCTTTTTAATGCTGGTGAGATTCTTGCTTTAAGGCTTTTTTCTCTGCACAATATTTATTTTTTTATATCACTGACAAAAAAAATTCGCACCGCTATTATGAATAACAGATTTGAAAAATTAGTCAAAGAGTTTTGTAGTTCATATTTTGAATCGGATGAGGAGGAAAATGGATAAGAGAGAAATGTTTATAACCTGTAAATGTCCGAAGTGCGGAAAGGAATTGAGGATAAAACCAAATACAGTTAGTGTATTTTGCTTAAATTGCGGAACCTGGTCAAGAGTAGCTCCTGGCAAAAGAGATAACGATAGTAAAAATGTGAAAAAATAATAGATATTTTTTTCGTTAATCTATTATGAGAAAATATAAAAAGGTAACAGAAGAGATTTTAATGAATATATACCGAAAACTTTATTCTTCAATCGGACCCCGCGGCTGGTGGCCTGCTGAGAGCACATTTGAAATAGTAATTGGGGCTATATTAGCTCAGAATACCTCATGGAAAAATGTAAAAAAGGCTGTCAATAATCTTAAAAGTAAAAATTTACTTTCACCGGAAACATTATTTAATACTGATACGAAGGTTGTTGCTGAAATGATAAAATCTTCAGGATACTATAACCAGAAAGCAGAAAAGATCAAGAATTTTCTTGAGTATTTTAAACGGTATGATTATAGTTTTGAAAGAATGACTGAACAAGATTTGGAAGAATTGCGGGGACAATTGATTAAAATTAATGGAATCGGAGAAGAAACCGCAGACAGTATTCTCCTTTACGCCCTTGAAAAACCAGTATTCGTTATTGATGCATATACAAAAAGGATTTTCAGCAGACTCGGATTTATAAGTGAAAAGATTAAATATTCAGAACTGCAAAGATTATTTACCTCTAACCTGAAAAAAGATACCGCACTTTTTAATGAATATCATGCCTTGATAGATTATCTTGCGCATTTTATTTGCAGGAAAAAGCCCGAGTGTCAGAAATGTGTTTTAAACGATGAGTGCTCCTATTATAATGGGTGACAAGAATAATTTAAAGTTTTCTTTCCCCCGAGTACTGGTTTATCCGCTATGGCGGATGTGCAAATTTTTTTATAAAAAAGTTATGAATTTAAAAAATTTAATAAAATTCAGTTATAATTTAAAAGCGTAAACGTAAATTTTGGTAGGTCAGACATTCTTGTATGACGATAATAACGAACGGACAGACAGAAATGTCTGTCCTACCAAATTTGTCAAAGTTCTGTGAATGATAAAAAAAATTCAGAAAATCAAT
>JABXJV010000418.1 GCA_013375355.1 Candidatus Helarchaeota archaeon | reverse complement strand
TATTATGATAACAGGCGTTAAGAAAGATAGAAATTCTGTTGTAAGAGCAATGGAAATCGGAGTTGATAAATATGTTATAAAACCTTTCGATTTAAAACGATTAATAATTGATGTTAATGATGTCTTGAATCCTGCTTATAAGAAAAGTAAACTCAAAAAGCTAATGTGAGGAGTTAAGGAAATTAAATGGAATTATTCCAAAAGAGAAAGTGATGTTTTAAAGATTAAAAAAAAAATAACGAATTGGGAAGTTATAATATAGAATAAGTGGATAAGTTTATCAATCAGTTTAGATATGTATGAGAGCGAGATATGCAGAAATTGGTTTTTTTAGTAGTAGGATATTCGATAAACTGGAGAAGAATAATAGTTAATTGTCTTAATAGAATAGGTTATACGTCTATTGTTGAAGCAACTGATGGAAGTGACGCGCTTGGTAGAATGCATACTGAAGATATAGATTTCATTATAACTAACTGGACTATGCCAAATATGGATGGTTTGGAATTTGTTAAAGCGGTTAGAAAAGATACTTCTTTTAAAGACATGCCAATTCTGATGGTTTCGACAAAAAAAAGAAGAGATGATATTATTAAGGCGTTAAACGCCGGCGTTGATAACTATATCGCTGAGCCTTTTACTCTCACAGTTCTTAATCAAAAAATAGATGCAATTTTAGAAAAAAGGCGCTCAGAATCATGAAGCATTGATAAAAAACAGTGAAAATAATATGAAAAATATTTCAATTTTGTTTAAAGTTGTAATAAAGATTTTTCTATCATTAGAAAAATGGTTTATTGCTATCAAGAGTTAAAAATTAAAAAGTCTTTTAAAAATATTAATGCCTCTAATTACCCGTTAAGTTATAATAAGAAACTAAAGTTTTTTCGCCTCAGCAAACAAATTCTTTTATCAAAAAAATAGTAAATTCTGGATTATACGATGAAAAGTGAGACTTATCTCAAGGCTGCTTTTGATGGGATAACGGATTTAATATTTATTATGGATAAGGATTTTAAAATAACTTTCACAAACAAGGCATTTATGGAGTTTTTTGGTGTTGATGACAATGAAATTGTCGGTAAGAAATGTTATGAAATTCTCCACCACAGGGGGGATATTTGTGAAGACTGCCCGGGTGAAAAATCAATTGAATATAAAGATATAAAGTTCTTATTAAAAACATTTCTTATCCTTGAACCCCAAGTTGTATTATTTGAAGTGTGTTGAATGTGACCGGACGCAAGTTCAATTCCTGCTTCACTCAATATATTGTTATTATGCTATTTACACCAATTCAACTCCTTAATTCAAAAGCCCTCTTAAGTTATCTTTTTAAATTTATCAATCCAGTTT
Source organism: Candidatus Helarchaeota archaeon (assembly GCA_013375355.1). The sequence goes on along the minus strand of JABXJV010000418.1, from coordinate 136 downwards.
TTTATTTTGGCAAAAATATTCATTCAGTTTAGATTACACAAGAGACATTAAAAAAATATCTGCTAGATTTTATATTATGTTGGTATAAAGCGTCCAAGAGGCTTTGAAGGTTTACAAATATTAAATTAAAATGTTA
>JABXJV010000417.1 GCA_013375355.1 Candidatus Helarchaeota archaeon | reverse complement strand
ATTCCGGCCCTCGGCACTTTAAAAAATGTTATGCCCGCAATTTATTTATTAACAATGGATTGCGGGTTTCTTATATTATTAAAAAAGTGTCTGGGGACAAAATGGGGACAATATTTAAGAAAAATAATTCCTGGTTTGTGAGTTCTCTTCAAAAATTGTTGAACTTTTGAAAAAATAGTGTTTACTCTCTGTTCACATTATGTAAGGCGAAGTGTAAAATTTGTTTCAATCAAAAATCCCTGAGAATATTTCTGGACAAGTGAGCGAATGAACTCCAGAGTGTCCTCTAATATATAAAGCTGCAGATCCAAACTTTTACTGCCTATATAATAATAGCGTAGGAATTTTGATGATGTGATTTTTTCAAGTCTGTCAAGCTGCTCTTCTAAACCTTTAAATTTTTCTTTCAACAAATAATAGTTATACATAATACTCGATGATGTAAAAAATTCCGTATCTATATTCTAATTTAACAATCTATTGTGTATAAAACTCAAATTTGAATCACCTCTATATTATACTAATTAGGAAGAATATTTGCTTGAAGCTTACAACTATTGTAATTGAACCCAAAAACTAATATATCAGGACAGAACTATATTTTTTGTGGGTCTTTTAGCAATATGAAGTCAAAACTTTTTTGTGACTTAATTTATCAAACCGATAGTAACCGCCACCCAAAATGTCACAAATCTGGCAAAATTTAAAAAAGATTATATTTGGCCGCATTAATGGAACTCACTTTAAAAAGCCTAACAAGCTATCGAACAATGGATTCATAATTGTAATCGCCTATATCCTCATTTAATGTACAATGGTTTAAGTTCAGTTAAATTTAATAAAAAATTTTGCACTAAAAAAAGTTGCTTAATTGTGGTTTGACCGTTTGAAGGAACTACACTATTTCAATTTTTTTGAACGATCTCTTGAGTATAACTGTATATATTTTAGAAGACATAAAGAATTAAACTTTTAAATATAAGCAATAAAATTTTATTCCACAAATACATTATAGTAATTTCTTAAAATCTTTTGGAATTCCTTTAAATTTTCTTCAAAAGCTAAAAATTCTTCTTCTTGTGCAATCCAACATTTTTCCACAATATATCCGTCTCTCTTTCCTGTTAGATTTATTAAAATATTGACTGGCATTTCGTCTGGTTCAAGATAATATCGTCCCCCCAATTGAACTTTTCTCCAAATTGATACTTTTAAAGGATCTTCTATTTCATACTTCATTATATCTGCATTATAAGCTCCTGAAGGAAAAGCATATTCGGCAGTTTGGATTAAGTCAACATAAGCTGCTAAT
>JABXJV010000416.1 GCA_013375355.1 Candidatus Helarchaeota archaeon | reverse complement strand
TTTTCCAATTTCTTTTTTTCTAGAACAAAGAACTTCTTTCTTAACATTAATTTTTTGTTCAAGAAATCATATCAGTTTTGTTTGTAACATTTGGATTTCTTCAAATTTTAATCTTTTTTCTAAAATTATCAATTAAAGAAAATCGATTTTTTTAAAAAATTGACGTACATGACGAGAGAAATAATTTAGAATTTTTAATTTTTAAAATTAGAAAAAAAAAAGGAAAGGATTAAGGTTTATAAGCTCTGAAGGGCGATTTTTATATCTGCTTTCGAGATAGTTTTTCTCTTAGCATGTTTAGTAAGTTCGAGTGCTTTCTGTGTGATTGTTACTGCGGTATCTTGGAGATAATCCATTAATGCTGCAACTGCATCTGCAGCTACAATGCTGGCATCTGCTTCTACTTTCATTAATCGCCTACAAGCGGTTTTCGTTATAACTTTGGCTTTCTTTGCCATATTTTTCCCTCAAATTTATTTTTTTTTTAAACCGAATTTTTTTTTGTTTTAAATTTTTTTCGAAATATTTGTTCAATTATGAAACTTTCATCCAAAACTACTATATAAACCATTCGATTTCAATGTTAAATTCTCATTATCGACAAATTTACTAACAATTTTTTTCTAGATCAGATGATTTTTGTCGTATCGATTGTTTAAGGTATCTCCTTTCTATGAGCTTATTTTTTAATTATATGGAATTAAAATCCTTAAAATCTCGAAAACATGTTTATTATAGCTTTATTTTCGAATTTGGAGAAATTCTTATGAGATATCAAGGGTAGGACATAATATTATATCGCGCCAATTTTTTATGATGAAATTCAAAATACACCGAAGATCTGATTATAGTTTTTCACCCCTAGAAGTTTCAAAAATTTAAATTTTATCGGCAAAAATCATTTTTTTTACTAAAAAATTTAAATTAAGATTTCATAATTTATCGACGCGTTAGATAATAAAGGGAAGTTAAAGCGTAGTAAGTATTTGAAAGAGTGGAATTGGTATTGGGTTTGTTTCCAAAACCACCATCATCATTTTGACAAGATATAATCCATTCAATTGCCTTTTCTTTGTTAATTCTTTTTAGTTTTTGTATAACTTTTAATCCAATAATACCTTGAAATGTATAGAGCATATCAGATTTGTATATTATATCTATCTTTTTCTTACGAAATCCCCCCGACTTATTTTGACAACGTGCCAAACGACTAGTTGAAATTTTAATATTCAATCTATCAGTTAATTCTTCAGGACCTGCTAATAGATATAAAGATAGAAGCATACTTGTTGTCAATGTGATTTCAGGGTTTTTATTGGCTTGTCTATTAATTAAATAACTTACTGTTAAATCCGGGTCTATTCTATCAAGACTTTTTAAAAGATTTAAAACCAATAAAGCCTGAAATGTGTAATATTCGTTAGAAAGAACACTATTCTCACCACGGAATCCCCCGTCCATATTATAGTGAGAAACCACCCAATTTATCATCTTGGGATGGTGAAGTTTTAAACGAGGTAGGTAACCAATAAAACTTATCGCCATTATACTGTAAAATGTACTTTCTAGATTTGATGGATATAAATCACCTTGTGAAGTCGTGATAGCAAATCCAAAATCAGAATTTTGGCACCCCCTTAAAAAAGAATAGACATCAATTCGCTTTATCTTATCCATTTTTTTTAATAAATTTAAACAGACTATCCCTTTAGCTGTAGAGTTTACAAATGAATCCTTTTCTCCTGGATAATCCCCAAAGCCACCCTCAAAACTGTGATAACAATTCATAATAAAATCTATTACATTTGTATCTAAATCACTACATTCAAGTTCATTTGTAAAAGAAAGCCAATATGGATGCCAGCTAAATAAACTTTCCAATTTCCTCTCCTAATATTGTTAACATTATTTAGTCCCGAAATACCCTCTCAAATATCTGTTTCATCAAATTCTTTATCATATCGACCTCTTTCAATTAAATATCCTTTAATTTCATTAATTTCTTGAATTGCCAACTGGGTGTCCATAGCCATTTCTAGAAAGATTTCTTCTTTAGTTTCTTGGTATTGTTCTTGCATTATACCATAATTCTCATATAATGTAGAAAGGAAAATTTCTAGATCTTCTACTGTCATTTCTCCATCTATTGGAGATGGTCCAATTTTATCTAATTCATCTTGTTTGATTACAAGACCCTTCATAACTTCTTGAAATCTAGCAACTTTTCGTGAAATTAATTCACCTTGGGCAGCTATTTGTCTTGAAATCTTTTCAAATATATTTTCATTATTTTCAAGTTTTTTACTTATTATAGCTATTTCTGATTGTGTCTTTTCTGTAATATCAATATCTTTTTCCTTATTCTCCCTTTTTATTTTGAGTTTTTGGAAAATAGATTTGGTTTTTCGTAACCCCTTCATTATTTTTAGTTGGAGCTTGTCTAAACCGACCATCTTCGATCCAGCATCTTTGGAAACTTTTTTCTTTATTCGACGACTCATTTTCTTGTCCTTTTATTATAGTATAAATCCTATTTATTTCAAAATATAAATAGCAATTTTATCCATAAATAATTTATTAGATTTTAAAAAATCCTATGGAGGTGTATATATTACCAAAACCAATTTTTAAAGGCACTATACATGGAACAGTAACTGAAAGGAAAGTTAAATATTCATACCGTCAAATGGGAGCATTAATTAGCTTTTACATAAGATTGGATGAAAAAATTTTTGGTGTGCCTGATGAACTTACAGTATTAATCTCGGGTGGAGGGTGGAAAAGCTATTGTACCGATATACAAGAGGGCGATAAACTGAGACTGAATGGAAAAATCAGAAAATATCCAATAAAATTTTGGAATTCAGAAATATATCTTTTTGAAGCTAAGCATATTTTTAATGAGACTTCTAATCATGGGTTTTAAAAAAAATAGAAATTAAAAAATAAGAGTTTTATTAAGGAATGTATTGAGCTTTTACTTTTTCCCAGACTTCTTTAGTTACATCTTCTTCTCCCTTTGGCTTTAATTCTATAGCTTTCTGAAATGCTTCATAACTTTCTTTGATTTTTCCAATTCCATATAATCCGCATGCGTAAGTATCCCAAGTAGACCCCCTTGTAGGATCGAGATCTATTGATTTTTTAGCATACTCTACGCAGGTTTCAGCATCTCCAATCTTCCAAAATCCCCATGCGACACTATTTAGGGAGGATGCATTATTGTAATTTAACTCATTTAATTTGTTTATAAGATATTCATAATTCTTTACTTCATTTTGCAATTTTTCGATTTCTGCTTCAATCTTTTCAAGAATTTCCTCTTGATCTTCTAACTTCTTAATATATTTTTCGCGAAGTTGACGTTCGCCATGGCTTGTTTTAAGAACTTTTATATTTTGGCGAAGACGGTTTTGATCATTAGAAATATTATTCTTATCATTCTCTAAAGATTGAATTTCAGCCCTTAAATCGCTCAGTTTGGTGGTTGCTTTCCAGATTTTCATTAAGAATTCTTTTTGTTTGTCATCTATTAATTTTAATTCGTACCAGGCCTCGATATCGTATTTCGAAACGTTTGAGTAGTATTTATATTCAATTTCCACATTTCTCGTCTTTATAAGAAGCTTCTCGGAAGTATTGGGAGCAAGTGTCTGTTTATATCGATAGAAGTTTTTCGACTCTTCAAATGGCTCCTGAGTTTCAAATAAATCCCATTTTTTAACCTTTGGATGCTCTATGACAACTTCTTTTTGCTCATCTGTTTTATTTCTAATAGTATATTCGACTTTTTTTATTCTGTATCGATATCCCTGAAGATTACGCGCAATTTTAATTTGATGAAAATTTAATGAATCTTCTTCAATTTTCTTAGTAACTAGGACACCGAGATCTACAGCATAACCAATCCTTCGCTTTTCTTCTTTTTTAAGGAATGGTAGCATTCCCTCTCCTGAGAAAGTTCCAGCTTCATAGATGGATATAGGTCCCTCTTCTAAAGTTAAATTAGTGTCGTTTGTCAATTCTACTGTTAGCATCGGATTATCCTTACGGACTTTTTCATTATAAACTGACATTCTATTTGATTTAATTTCGGATTGTAAAATTGGAACTAGTGAAGATTGATTTCTTTTGACAGTTATGGGGACAGTTATTTCATATTGGAAGAAATCTCCGCCTTCCGCTCCTGCGGCAGCAACTTTTGTTGAATCTAAAACTCTTTGCATTCTTTCTCTTTCATTTCTAGTTTCGCTTACAAGCCCAGCCATAACCCTCCTACTTGTTCCAATACTTCGTAAGTTTTGTCGTAATCTATTTTGATCATTAATGATAGTATTTTTTTTGTTCTGCAAATCGTTAATCCGATTATCAACCTCTTTTTTGTCATTATTCAATTCCC
>JABXJV010000415.1 GCA_013375355.1 Candidatus Helarchaeota archaeon | reverse complement strand
TTCAAATTTCTCCAAAACTGCTCCAGGATCGAATGTAGGAAACAAGTAGGTTTTTGCTCCAACTAATGAATTAAGTGCTAATTCACAAGTTTGACCGTAAATGTGGTACCAAGGCAATACACTGACCATTATTTGTCGTTCCCATTTAAAAAATCTCTTCAGTTCGTTTACATATGGCATTACTTGATGCGCATTTGATACGACATTGCGGTGCGTCAACATTGCACCTTTAGGGTCTCCCGTCGTGCCCCCCGTGTATTGTATAATAGCAATATCATCTGGACTAAAGTCTATTTCTGGTCGTTTGGGAGGATTATCCATTATCGTATCAAAATGATAAATACCATTTTCTGGATCTTCGGGTTTTTTCGGGATTTTTCCCTCAATATTTACTAGTATGATATTTTTAAGATTGGTTTCAGCTCGAATTTTTTTCACATGGCGGAAGAATCTGTCAAGTACAATTATTGTAGTGCTTCCACTATCATTAACTTGGTATTTAACTTCCCTTCCTACAAAAAGTGGACTAATAGCCGTCAAATAACTTCCTGTTGAAAGAATCCCATAGTAGCTGATTATGAATTGAGGGCAATTAGGCAGAAAAATAGCAGTTATATCGCCTTTCTTTACTCCTAATTTTGCAAGACCATTTGAAAACTTCAATGATAGATCCATCATCTGTTTCATAGTGTATTCTCTTCCAAAATAATCAATGATTATATTGTCGCCGAATTTTTTTGCCGAATTTTCACCCATTTCCGGAATCGTCATATCTGGAATTTCGATCCATTTATCAAACCCTGGTGGTGCATATTTCATCCAATACTTGTCTTTAATTTCTTGGGGAATATCCATTGATCTTCCACTTCCTTAAATTCAATTTTTTATATATTGCTCTCTTTAATGGAATTAAATATTATAAAAAATTTATTTAATAAATTTGCAAAATCCAAATAAGATTTTATTAATGTTTTTTATTATTTATTTATATCTTCTAATTCCGATCCACAATTAGGACAGTGATACGGAGCAAAAGGTGGTGGATTAAATAAGATAAGCTTTCCTTCTTCTTCCATTTGCTTTCGTAAGTCCTTCAGTGCCTCGTCTATTCCTGGAGAATGACTTACTCCATAAATCACGACTTCTTTTTTACAATTTTGACAAAATAACATATTATTCATCTCTAAGATTTTGTTCATTAAAAGAAAATATTTCAGTTAAAGCTATCTATAATAGTCCAGAAAAAATTCTTTATATTTTCTATGTCGATTAATTTCTTCCCCTTTTTCTGTTAATGGTTTCATACATAGAATGTAATGACTTCGGTCACTTATGAATTTCAATTTTCTAAATACTTTCATTTCATGATGACAGGTTGTTATATACGTTGTAAAAACGCTAGGGGCTATGGTTCTTATTTTACGAAGTATACAACTAATAAAGTTAATTTTTTGTTCCCTATCCATATCTTCATGAAATCCAGCACTTGTTAAAAGGGCAATAGGTGAAGTTACTAATTCATCTTCATATTTTCCTGTAACCAATTCAATTCGATTATTAATTACAGCTTTTATTTCATTCTTATCTTCTAAAACCCAAGAATAAAAATTGCTTGGATCTCCAAATAAAGAATTTAATAAATTAGTGTTCTTATGATGTTTCTCATATCTTTTTAGCTCGTAAATTGTCGATAGTGGAACTCTTGATTGGTAAGAATTAATAAGATCTACAATCTTAGGATAGTCTTTAATTTGAGCATCTCGAACTGTTCCTTCCAGATCATCAAATTGTGGAATGTGAGAATATAAAGATCCTATTTTTACCAATATGGGATTTATTTTAAAATCTTCCCTTAAAACTTGTAGTCCTCGTTCCTCCATTATTTTAAGCAAATGTTTGTTTTTACTGTATTTTTTAAAATCAAAGTGTTCTTTTAATAATTTATCTCCAAAACGTCCTTTTTCTGGAAATGCCATTAAGAAATCAATTTTATCTTTAGTTGCTTTTTCAATCAATTTCGATAACATGGCTTTTGCTACACCCTGATGCCAATATTCAGGATCGACAGCGCATAACCCAAGATTCAACGTTTCAAGCCTCAATTCATTATCTAGCATTATGGATTCTCGGTGTCCAAATAAAGTTCCGATTAATTTTTCTCCTTTATAAGCTCCAAAAATGAAATTTTTGGATATGTCCATTATAACGACATCAAAATAATATTTTGCATATCTTTCATCCCACGGTACAGCTCCCGATTCGACATATTCCTCATAATAAGTCTTATAAAGAACATCTGCAATTTTACGAAGTGGAAATGGTTCAACGAGCTGTTTTACTTTGAAATTCATTCTCATCTCACAAAAATGCTATGTTTATAGGTAATTTTAAAGATTTGGCTTACCGTATTGATCTCTCACCTTTGCCCTAAGAACCTTCCCCACCGGTGATATAGGGAACTTTTCAGCGAAAACTACTGTCTTCGGCTTTTTATAACCAGCCATCTTTCCTCTACAAAACTCAATAATTTCTTCCTCAGTTATATCTTGATGAGGTTTAAGTCCCTTTTTAGGAATTATTACGGCTCTGACAGCAGAGCCCCAATCTTCGTCAGGTACTCCAATTACCACCACTTCGCTTACTTTGGGATGTGTGGAAATAACTTCTTCAACTTCTAGAGGATAAATCTTCTCTGCTCCAGAACTTATTGTTTCTTTCAATCTTTCAACGATAAATAATTCACCATTCTTTCGATATCCAAGATCTCCACCACGGAACCAACCGTCTTTAAAGGCAGCTTTAGTTTTTTCTGGATTTTTATAATATTCTTTCATGACCGTGACACTTTTATACCATAACTCACCAATCTTACCTTCCTTTACATCTTCCCCGGTTTCAGGATCGACTATTCTTACTTCTAAGCCATCTATTTCATGACCTATTGATCTTTCAACTACCTGGTCTGGAGATGCATCTAGTCTTAATGAAATAATTGGA
>JABXJV010000414.1 GCA_013375355.1 Candidatus Helarchaeota archaeon | reverse complement strand
CTGATTTTGGAACTAAATCCACTTTATGAATTATCAAAATTAAATTTTTATTATTATCTACAATAAAATTTTCAATTTTTTTATTTCTAGTCCCTAAAGGATCCCTTGCATCTAAAACTTCTAATATAACGTCAGCAATTCGTATATTTTTATACACAATTTCTAAATACTTATCCATATAAGCTCAAACTCAAAGACTATTTTCAACTCTATTTGTTAATAGCCTGATTTTTTTCCAGTAATTTTTTCAATTTCTATTTTGATTATTGCTAAATTATTAACTATTTTTTCATAATACTTATGTGAATTACTAGAAGAATAATGTTTCATTATAATATTCATAGCATTTATCTTTTCTTGAAAATCATTAATGAATGACGCTTTTCCATATCCAATGATGCTGTAATAATTCATAGACCATTTACATGGAGTATCTGATTTGACTATTTCATGATTAATATCCATTTCAAAACATACATTATTATTCTGTTTAAGAATTTCAATTTTTTTACCTTCTGGAGCTGAATGAATATATAAAAAATTATCTTCATAGCCAAAAATGACAGGAACAATATAGGGAGAATTATTCAAAGCCATAGCTATTCTACAGACTGTTGATTTTTCTATTATATTTTTAATTAGTTCCTTATCTTTGATTTCTTTTTCGTTCCTTCTCATAAAAATAACCTTCTAATCTGTTTTAAATTCAAGAATTTGAAAAAAAAGTGAAAAAATTTGCTTATATGAATTTTATTTTCATTTCTTATAAATTAAGAATTCAATGAATAAGCACGCAAAGATTAGATCACCAATTCCTATAAGAAGATTGAGGAGCTGAAGTTCGCCAAGGCCATAGTAAACAACGGAACATAAGAAAATTAACAATTTACCAATTATACCAATAATTACAATTCCATGATTTTGATCTATATCCCTACTAACTAAAAAATAACCAATTCCATAAGCAATTACTAAACTTATTAGCCCGTGGATGGGGAATAGGGAAGGTATAATTATTTCAGTTGGGAAGACTGCGGAAGGATCCGTAATAGACATAAGAAAGAACAATGTTCCAAGGATTATATTCCATAGGGCAGCTATTAAAAACAAATACTTATAATAATTATCTTTTTCCATTTTTATTATCCTCTCAATAAAACTTAGTCTGGAATAATTTTAATTTAAAATTGAATTACTTAAAAATTTTATTTTTGAGAATTGGTTGAATAAATATAAAATTCAAATTATTTATTCTATTTTTCTTAATTTTTAGAAGTTTTGCTTTTATCTTTTTGAAATATCTTAAAATTTCTTTCTTCTGGCATCGGTACTTCAACAATTTTGATAAATCTTATAATTTTAGAGGAAGAAACGTCCACAGGTCTTTTCTCCCACCAGTTACTTCCTAATCTATACTTAAAATACACCATCATTATCGTTACAATCAAAACTAACATAAAATAGACAGTGAGATAGAGTTCCGAATTTGTTTCAAACGAAACATACCAATTTTTTATTTGATTTCCTAATATAAATCCAGTAATAGGCTCTGTTGAATATAAAAATATTACGACCTCCATAATTTGAGATTCTAATATTGGAGCTATTAGCAAGCTACTAAATTCAGCAATTGCGAAAGCCATCGCAAGAAGAACATGCCAGATCTCATATGCATAAAATAAAACTACAAAACCCATTAGCAAATAAAAAATTGTAAGTAGTTGGTATGTAAGAACTGTTGGATTGGAAATAAATACAAATTGTATCTCAATAAATGACTCAGGAGGAACGTGATTTAATAAAAAATAGAAATTATCAAGGAAAAAGGGTGTCATCATGTACATGATTGGGTATGATTTGACCACATATTTTATCCTATATCTGGACTGAAAAATTATATTCCAGAAGGTGGTCACTATTGGAACAACAGCTAAATATATAATAAAGTCAGGTCTAAGCACCGGGATAAAAAGATAGCCTAAATTATTAAAAAATTGATGACCTAAATAATTTTCACTGAATAGAGCATAAATAAACCAAGATATCATCACAATACTCGTTAAACTCAAACCAGAAGTTTTATAAAACTCAAAATCTTCCTTCAATACGTGGAAAGTTACCATATTTTAAACACCATAATATTGTATTTAAGATTAAATAATTAATTAATTACTTTTATAATTTCTTAATTAGAAAATCTGCAATAATTTCTGCACAATTTATTCCTGAAACGTGTTCAAGGTTAAAAAGTCCACATGCATTATTACATTCATTAAATACATAACCCGTACCAGTTTCAAATACATCTACAATCATTATTTCCCCTTTAAATGCATTATAAATTGCTTTATTAAATTTTTTTAATTCCGGCATCATTTTAGATTCATATAACTGGATATCGGGGTTTAAACAAACTGAACATTTCCAGTTATTTTTTGGAGAATCATATCCACAAACAACTGTTTTTCCATCAATAACTAGAGATCTTACTAATTTTTTGTAGATAATAAATTCTTGAATGATGCCATAATCGTATGTCCCTATTAAATCAGTTCCCTCATGATGACATTTTAATAAATTTGCCATACTAGACTTTAATTCTTTTTCATTTTCAATCTTAAAGCATAGTGTTCCTCCCAAAGAACTGTATAAGGGTTTAAGAACAATTGGGAAACCTATTTTTTCTGCAATTTTAAGATTTTCATCTAGAAATTTGGGATAAGTAGAGATTAAATAAGTTTTTGGGGTTTTTATACCATATTTTTGAGACATTGCTGCAGAAATGTATTTATTTTGCGAAAGTCTATAATAATCAAAATTTGGAATTAAATTTAAACCATTATTAGCAATTTGGGACATAATTTCATAGGTCCACTTTAGACCGCTCAATCTGGAATAAATTAAATCAAATTCAAAAATTTTTTCATTATTTATGTCCAAATTATCGCTAAAAAATATCTCAACTTGAATATTTTTGGCCTCTAAAGCAGATTTAACTTTATTTGAATAACTCGAATATAGTTTTGAGTTGCATAGAATTGCGATTTTCCTCAATAAATGCCTCCAATTAATGGGTATTATTAAGTGTTCTTATAATAAATTCGACCATTATTTTGGCTACATCGGTATTATTAGTTTTATCCATACCTTTGAAACCAAAAAACGGATTGATTTCTAGAAAATATAATTCACCCTCTTTAGAGGGAATTGTATCAATCCCAAACATGTTAAATTTAACAACAGCCTTTAAATAATATGCAAGCTCCTCCGATTTTTCACAAAATTTTATTATATCCGGGTCTTTTTCTTCCATTTGTTCAATTGTTTTTCCTTGTCCCCCAAGATGTATATTATTGCGAAAATCAGAGGGATTATATCGGATATATTGAGAAATAAATTCTTCTCCAATAAAGACTGTTCTAATATCATAATCTCTATTTGGAATAAACTCTTGCAGAAAAATAATTCCAAATTTTTTAGTAAGTTTTTCTAATTTTTCTATCTCATTTTCTTTTATTAATTCTACACCTCTCCCCAACCCTCCAACAATAGGTTTAAACACAGCGATTTTTTTATTTTTAAGAAATTGAATTGCTTTTTCCATATTAACAGTTATTATTGATTCTGGCATTTTAATTACATTTTTTAAGTATTTTTTCCACAAAAGGTAAGTGGTAGCTTTGTCACATTTAGTAATCATTTTAATAGGTGGAATTGTTATACATCCCATCCGTTCTAACTCTTCTATTATAGTTTCCATATAAGGAATTGCGAAATGAATATCTAAATCTACAGATCCACGTATCAAACATATTTCTGGTATCTCTTTAAACGGTAATACTATGTCTTGCCAGCGAATCATTTTAAAGTTGAGATTTTTCTTTGTCAATTCTTCCTTGAGTCTCATAGATTCATATGTTGTTGGATAACAAATAATCAGAATCATTTAAAATCGTCCATTCTTAATGAAACATTTTACTATTAAATATAAAATTAATTAAAACCTTTCATAAATCAAAATTATTGCATATTAAACTCATTAAATTACCCTCAACAGCACCACTAATTTAATAAAGACAGAAAAATCTCTATAAGTATATCATATCTATTAATTGAAGATTATACCTTAAAACAAAAATTTCAACCATTTTCAAATAATTGAGGAAAATCGAAGGAGATAACCGTATATGTCCGAATATGTCTTTAAGATTATTATTATAGGTGATCCCGCCGTTGGAAAAACTAGTCTTATAAATAGATTTATTCAAGATACCTTTGAAGCAGACTATAAGGAAACCATTGGCACCAACATTCTCCGAAAGACAGTAACCTTTGAAAAAGACACTATAAATTTGACACTTTGGGACATTGCAGGTCAAGAGAGGTGGACAGATATGCGCCATGTTTATTATCAAGGCTCCTCAGGCTGTATAATGGTCTACGATGTTTCTAGACCTATCACATTTAAGCATATCGAGGATTATTGGTTCACTGATTTTAAGAATTTTTGTAAAGAAGAAAAAGTTCCCGTGATTTTAGTTGCAAACAAAAATGATATGCCTGCAAAACTTAAGCGAGTAGATTCCTTTGAAGGAAATGAACTTGGAGGACGTGTAAGTGCGTTTCGTTTTTTGGAAACTTCGGCTTTGACAGGGCAAAATGTTGAAGAGGCATTCAAGGCACTTTCCAAAGTCTTGGTTGCGCAAGAACAAGCTAAGGAAAATAAATAATTTGATTTTTCCTTTAATTAATGTAAGAATTAGATAATAATTCTAAAATCTTGTATTCATGTTAATAAAGTGCTTTAAATTTTTTTGAAATTTCCCTTGAATTTTAATAAAAGGTAAGGCTCGTTTTAAAATAACGCCCGTTTTTTTTAGTTGAATCAATTTTTTGAATTTTTTTGAAGATTTTCGATATGTAACAATTTTTTTAGCAGTATTTGGACCTATCCCTGGAACTCGAAGAAGTTCTTCATAAGATGCCTCATTAATTTCTAGTGGATATAAATCTTTATTTTGTCTTGCAATTAAGATTTTAGGATCTTTAGTTAAAGGCAAATTTTCATCATCCCCAAATGCCAGTTCAATCTCTTTAAAATTATAATTATAGATTCGAAGAAGCCAATCAGTTTGATAAAGTCGGTGCTGGCGAATTGAGGGTGTAGGAGGATGATTTTCCAAAGCAGTATCCCTAATAGGTTCAAAAGCTGAATAATAAGCACGATTTAAATTAAATTTATTATATAACAAATCTGAAGTTTTTAAAAGTTCTTTATCTGATTCATTACTTGCTCCAACTACAAATTGTGTAGTATGACCAGAACGGATGAATCCATTTTCAACCTTTAATTCACTAAGCCATCTTAATCTTGTGAGAATATCAGACTTATAATTCTTAGTAGATGTTAATTCCGAAAAGCGAGATTTACTAGGAGCTTCTAAATTGACACTCATTCTATCTGCTACTACTGCTCCACGCTTTACTAGATCGTATGGAGCTCCGGGCAAAACTTTAAGATGTATGTATCCCTTAAAACTATATTTGGTGCTTCTCAAAATTTCTACAGTTTCAATCATTTGTTCCATTGTTTTTTCTGCATTTTTAACGACCGCAGAACTCAAGAATAACCCCTTTACAGATTTCCTCATATATAAATTCATAAACAAATTAGCAAGTTCTTGACTTTCAAAACATATCTTTTTTTGAAGACTTTGGGTCGAATTAAAGCAATATCTGCAGTCATGAATGCATTTATTAGAAAAAAGAACCTTGAGAACGTTAATATATCCCCCATTTGGTAATAATAACTTGCAACATCCTGGAGGTAGACTTTCCATATTATTTAATGCATTAGAATTATTTGAAAATGTGGAATTAGATACGTCATATTTTGATTGTGCTCCCAATATTTCTAATTTAGAAAGACTACCCAAAAAAATATCACCTGAATTCCTTTACGATGAGAAAATACTTAAAAATTAGTTTATTTTGTCGGAAATGATTGGTATCTAATAAATTAAATTTTTAATTATTTATTAAGATTGGAAAGTCCTAATGAGAAATAAAAAATTATAATATTACTCTTTAAATAGTTGAACTTTTAATCATTCCAATAAATTCTAAAATTAACCTTG
>JABXJV010000413.1 GCA_013375355.1 Candidatus Helarchaeota archaeon | reverse complement strand
TAAATATGGATCCGGAGTTATATCCCATAATGATATTAAAATGTTTGAATCACCTGTGTCTTCTGTAAACATCTTTCCCTCATCTAAAACAAAATAATGATCTTGCCAGGAAATGCCAGTATAATCAAAAGTCTCATTTTCCCAAGCTCCACCTGTATGGAAATACTGTTCATTAAAGTCAATAATTTTATCATCAGCTTGTAAACCCCCCCTAAACCAACAAGTTCCTGAACCTGGATAATTTTGATATCTGTAAATATATGAATTCTCGTAAAATCTAAAATATGTCCAATAATTGTCATCTTCAATTTGCCATGCTTCAATAAAAATTGGTCCATCACTTATTATTGGAGTAGCATTTAAATTACCGAAAAGATCACTAGCTACATGGGCCATTTGATAACGGTTTCCTCCCCCAAGATGTTCATTTCCATTAGTATCGAATTGTCGAAGAACTGCAATATTATCAATATTCATTATAGCTGACCCCCCATCCGTGAAATTTACTGTGTAACCTGACCTTGAAATATTTGTATACCCTGCTGGAGCGGTTGGAGTACTATTATAGTATACTCTGTAAGTCCTTGTTTCGGATGCTGTTAAATTATCTATAAAAGCTATGTTAGCAGAATCAACATATAAAATCCTGTCTTCTTCATATCCAATTTCCCAGGAATAATCCATTGCTGCTATATAGAAAGCTCCTTTGTCTGTACCAGAGGTATGAATCCATGTTTTATCTACATAACCTTGAGCGACTACAAAATCAATATCAAGACCCACAACAGCCCAATCTTGAGGATTTTCATCCCAGACCCATGCTGAATATTTGTCAGAGGTACAATTAAATGTCACTTTAAAAGTATACCACTTATTAATTTCGTATTGAATCCCAGAATCATGGGGATCTCCGGTGGGACTGTCATGATAATAAATACTCCCATTTTTAAAGAAACCAATGCTTGTAGCATAACCCCCAAAACCTGTTAAGGCAATTGCAAGAGTAGTATTTTTAGTTGTAGTCATAACCGTAATATAGAAAGTTCCACTTGTTTTACTTGAGTAAGTTGATGATATATCACAATAATCTCCTGTAGTGCTATTATCATACATTTCCACTATCTTTTTATAACCCCCGAAACGGGGTAAAACTCTAATGTTAGTGTTCGGTCGTTCTGTAGATGTCCACCCATTTGGATCTTCCCAATCTGCTGTGGATGAAAATGTCTCCGATGCCTGCGGTTTTAGATTATAAATCTGGGAAATTAACTCGTCGCTACTATTATATGGATCCTTAAAAATGCGTATAGAGTCCTTAAAACAATACTTATTTACTTCAGTAAAAGAAATCGGATCTATAATTACATTTGTTTGATTTGAACCTGTATTTTCGGTTACTGTAAATTGTTTAAAGTGTTCAAAGTCATCAGCAGAGTTTATGTCTATGATAAAATCTTCAGTTATATCAGTTGCGTGCGTTAAATTAAACATAGGAAAATTACTTTTTAAACTTGATATTCCTAGATATATAGTACTAGTTAGTATTAGCCCTAAGATTAATAGTAAAACTGTTCTACTTTTATATTTAGAAGCCAATTTACATTCTCCATTTACTTTTTTTTAAATTTCTTAACAATTTATTAAATTCAAGGGTTGAATAACTCTTTACTCAAAGTAAGTCTAGATTTAAATTTAAATCAAGAGGGGGCAATATTGTGCAAAATGAAAATGAATATTTTTTTTATTATAAAACAAATTTTTAATTGATTATTTTTAATTGTTATAAATTGTAGTTAATTGTATTTTTAACATATTTTCTATTACATTAAAATGCGAAATTTTTATCCCATGTGATAAATACAAGATATGGGTTGCATATAACGATAATATTTATGGATATAAACCAATCAATATAAAATGAAAAAGTGAACAATAAATTGAAATCTAATTTATTATTAATTACAATTGATTGTCTACGATCAGATATGATATTCGGACAGAATCGGACATGTAAAACCCCCAATATTGACAATCTAAGAAAAAAAGGAATATCTTATCCCAATATGATTGCAAGTGGTCCTGCAACATTAGAAGGCATCTCCGCAGTTTTTACTGGATGTTATTCATTTGTCCATAAAATCGAGAGTTGGACAAAAAGCCATCTAAACCCAAAATGCACAACTATAGCGGAAATACTAAAAAACTGTGGCTATAACACATATGCTTGGTCAACTGGTCCACTATTAAAACAATATAAATTAGATAAAGGGTTTAACAAATTCAGCTATAGATCAACAAACAAGAATTTATATACATTAGGTACAGACTATTTTGTGAAAGAAATAAAAAAATTAAAAGAACCTTGGTTTCTTTGGTTCCATTTATTCGAATTACACCGACCCAGACAATTAGATCGAAATTTTAATAATATAAAATATGGAAAAACAAAATATGAGCGAGCACTCTCCAGTCTAGATAAATATCTATCTATCTTACTCAACTCCATTAATCTGGATCATACGATACTGATACTTACAGCAGATCATGGTGAAAATCTTAACGATAATAAACTAACACCATTTACATTTGCATATTTAATCCGATTACCAAAAAAAATTATGGATTTTCTAAATTGGATATACAAAAAAACAAAAAATAAACTTAGTTTCATCAAAGATAAAATTCAACCAATGTTTTTTTATGAAAAAAAATATATAGGAATTTTTCAGAATCCATACCATAAAATTAGAGGATGGTCCAGGATTAGAAATGCCTTATTTAGTCCTATATTTAAACTGATAGGTTTCAAAGAACACAAACTTAATAGGTCACTTATCAAATACTTAATTAGTACATATCGTTATGTCCCCTATGTATTAGATGGACATGGTTTTCATCTATATGATTTTTTATTAAAAATTCCATTTATTATTGTAGGAAATAACATACCATATCAAGGAGAAACAATAAATGCAATGGTTAGACAAATAGATATTTTACCTACAATAATGAAATTATTAAACATAAAAACAGAAATTAAAGTCCAAGGAAACAATATATTACCTCCACTCCTAAAAAAAACCCCCGAACCTACTGCTTTTATGAACACTTTTTCGAACAAGATACAACTATCCATGATGGGCATAAGAACTGAGAAATGGAAATACATAAAATATGATATTGTAAATTCTGATAATGTTGAATTATATGATTTACAGAACGACCCACAAGAAAATTATAATGTTATAAAAAAATATCCGGATATTGGTAAAAGATTAATGAATAAATTAAATGTAATTTTAGAAGAAAAAAATAAATATAATGATCAAATGACAGTATTCTCCAAAAAAGATGAGGAAATAATAAAAAAGCGATTACGAGCACTTGGTTATATAGATTAGACAATAAACTTTCCCAGATAATACGTATGCGAATTAACATAAAAAAAAGTGATTAAATGAGGATTCTATTTGTTGTTCCAAAACCTTGGAAATTTTATTTTAATATCGAAGAAAAACTTCCGCCAATCGGCTTAGCCTATTTAAGTGCAATCTTAAAAAAAAGAGGGGATATTGTAAAAATTTTTGATAACTATTTGTTTGAAAAGAAAAATGTTGAACCAATAATAAATCGTTTTAAACCCGATATTGTTGGAATTTCTATAACCTCAATCACAGCAAGACATGGATATGAAGTAGCAAAAATTGCTAGTAATAAGGGAATTATAACAATTCTTGGTGGGCCACATGCAACCCTCATGCCAAGACAAGCAATATCAAAGGAATATGTAGATTATGTAGTAGTTGGCGAGGGGGAATTAACTATTAAGAATTTGATGGAACAAATAGAAAATGGAAAAAATGAAAAAATTAAGGGTGTTTTTTATAAAGATCAAACCTATATCCCTCAAGATTTAATAAAAAATTTAGATTCATTACCATTTCCTGCATGGGAATTAGTTAATTTAAAAAATTATCCTAGAAAATCAAGATTTGTTAATGTATCTCCTGTTGATTCGTTAAATACTAGTAGAGGATGTCCTTTTAACTGTGTATTTTGTTCAGTAGCGTCAGTTTGGGGAAGAAACCATCGTTCATTTTCTCCAGAAAGAATTATTCAAGAAATTTTAATATTGAAAGAAAAATATCAAACAAAAGCAATTTACTTTAGAGAAGATAATTTTACAGCAAATAGAAAGAGAGTAGAAAACTTTTGTAAATTAATGATAGATAGAAAAATTGATATGAGTTGGATCTGTGAAAGTCGAGTAGATACATTAAATAAAGAATTATTAATTAAAATGAAAAAGTCAGGATGTCAGGCAATATATTTTGGAATTGAATCAGGTTCACAAAAGATGTTAAATTATATGAAAAAAGGTATTAACTTAGAACAAGCTAAAAAAATTTTGAAATTATGTAAAAGCATTGGAATAAAATCTGCTACGTCCTTTTTGATAGGGACTCCAGAAGAAACATATCAAACAGTTAGAAAAACAGTACGTTTTATTATTGATAATAAACCCGATTATAATTGGGTAAATATATATACACCCTTACCAAAGAGTAATTTATATAATGAAATTCTTGATACAGGTTGGTATGAAAAATATGATGTAATTTCTGGAATGTGTCACTTAAAAACTCCTAAATTTGATTTTAATATAGTGAATTCTTGGTTAGAAAAAGCTTGGAAAGAAGAATATACTATTATAAAATATTGGCTATCTAAATTAAAAAAGTTCAACTTAATATCTTTAAAAAATTATATCCAAAGAAAATTCTTTAAAAAATTAAAATAAAATTGTTATATTAGGTATTACGATATATTATAGCAAATAAAACTACTTTTTAACACTTAAAAACAACCGTATACGATTTAATAACGCATTTACGAAACAAATAATTCTATAAGCTATTTATTAAGGAGAAAACAGCGAAATGATTGGATTATTTTTTAAGTACAACCATAAAATTTCCTAAAAATTTGGGTTTTAAAAAACCAATTTCATTTGATAAATATTTTATTTCTTTTTTTGTAAAAATGTGTTGATGATAAATATTTTCATTTTTAATTTTCTTTGCCACTTCTAATGAATCTGGGAATGATGAACTTAATATTAAAAATCCATTTCGATTTAAATTTTTGAACGATTGTCTTAAATATCTTTTACCTTGATTAAAAGTTAAATGTTCTATAATTTCCATACCTAGAATTACATCAAATTTTTCATTTAATAAATCTAAATCTAAGATAGAATGTTTTTTAAAATTTAATTTCTTATCTTTCCAATGTTTTTTTGCAAAAGCTATTGCTTTTTCACTTATATCTATTGAGATGAGCTTTTTTGGATAAGGACTTATTAAATAACTACCCCAACCCAGTCCACAACCAGAATCTAAAATAGTCTTTCCTTTAATATATTTAATAGAGAAGATATACCGTGCAAGCATATATTTGTAATAACCAGTCTTAATACTTTTTTCTAAACCAGGTAGAGCTCGTCCTTTTAGCTCTTCAGGAGAAAGACTAGTATTAGTCTTCTTGTTTGAGAGATCAACCACCTTAAATTGTAAAATTCTGTCAATTCTATTTTGAAGTTTATTTTTATATATCCAATAATATGTAAAAATATAGTACCAAAATATTTTATTTCTTATTTTAGAGTAAATCTTCGCGAGTATATGAAATAAAGAAGACATTATCATATTCTTTAATATAAATTGTTTTAAATTTAATGATCTTAGTTAAATTTTTATGAACATTTATGATAAATTTTTAAAAATAATATGGTATAATAATTTAAAGTTTATTTTAATTTTTCAGTTATAGGGAATTAAATAATGAAGAAAATTAAATTCTCCATCTTAATTGCAACATACAATAGAAAAGATGAATTAGAAAAATGTATAAACTCAATATTACAAGTTGATTTCCCTAAAGATGAATACGAAATTTTAATCGGAGATGGGGGCAGTAACGATTCTACATTTGAGTTTATGAAAAAGTTGGTTGTAAAATCCAAGAAATTTACACATGAATATCCTTTTATTGGATACTTTCGAGAATCTCAAAATTTAGGGGGGATGGGAAATAGGATTAAGCCTCTTTATTCTTCAAAAGGTAAATATATTTGTACATTAGATTCAGATGCAACGGTCCCTAAAAATTGGCTAAAAAGTATCTATTCTTTAATGGAATCTGAAAATCTAGACGTATCTGGTGGATTACAATTAACAAATCCTAAAAAAGGTCCCACCTTTGGTGCTGATTTGGGAGCACATGGAGCAGGCGTGGCACCATATCAAGTAAGGAATCCTCTATTTTTAAGCGGAGTCGCTACTTTTTTTAAAAGATCAACTTTAATAAAAATGGGAGGATTTGATCCAATTATGATATATGGGGGAGCAGATTTGGAAATTGGAATTAGAGCAAGGTTATTTGGTGCAAAAGTCTTAGGTGATATAAACACAATTGTTGATCATACTGAATCTCCTGTAAAAGATCATTTCAGAGCTCGAAAAAATCTTGAAAAATATATTTATTTCCAACTTTCGAGACATACATATTTATATCTAAAGAATTTCGAATGGAAATATGGAATAAACCTATCTTTACGATATTTTTTATATATCAACTATATTTGTATTAGAGAACTCCTTAAAAAACATGTAAGTGTAATAAAAGGTTATTTGAAAGGGATATTCTGGATTTTAATCAATCTTGGGACTATTTTCATCAATCATAATAGGGTTAAAAGAAATGTTAAAAGTTCAAAAATAATAAAAAAGTTTTTCCATCCAAATCCTAACATATTTTCACTTTTTTTAATGAAAATTCGTAAAAATAATGAATTATTTAAATATTAGATAGAAAAAAAGGTATTCCAATTATTTTTTATTCAGTATATATTAAATCTTTGTTTGTATTTATCATATTAAAAAATTTATAATGAGCATTAAAATGTTGTAAAACCTGTTTGTATTTTTGCTTTAATATTTGTGAATGTTTGTGATAATTTCTTTCATCTTGGATATAATTTGGTATATTTTTATAATTAAATTTTCTTAAATCTACGAAACTTCCTTTGGGTAATACAGTATTTGGGTTAGGTCCTCCAAGCATTATGGGTATACAACCTGATAAAAATGCATGTATCGGTTTCTCAGAAAAATAATTATTAATATTATTATTTTCTATACATAGACACCAATTATATCTAGATAAAACATTCCAAATAAGTTTAGCTTCTCCTTTATAATTTTTCGTTCTATTCCATCCAGACCTTCCGAAAATATCTATTACATCAAATTTATCAAAATATCTTACTATTTGACTTCTTACCCCATATAATTTATTAAATTGCACCCCTGCTATTTCATATTTTGCATTTGGATGGTCGATTAATTGAAAAAATAACTTACGAAATAGTCTTGGATTTTTAAATGCTTCAAAAA
Source organism: Candidatus Helarchaeota archaeon (assembly GCA_013375355.1). The sequence continues at coordinate 4,419 of JABXJV010000413.1, read as the reverse complement.
TATTTTTTATTTGTAGAGCCTCTATTCGAGAATGCTCTGCAAGAACCATAGTTATCCTATTTATTTTATTATCGATATTTTTCAAATAATATTTAAAAACATCAAATTGATATGGATGAATTGCAAAAAAATTCCCTAAATAAAATATATTTTTATTATTAGTTAAAGGTTTAATGTATGTATAAATTTTATCAAAGATTTTAGTATAAAAAGTTAAATTTTTAAAAACTTTTTTTATTCTTCTTGACCATGGGACTTCATATAATATTAATATCTTTTGTTCAATATCAGATTTAATAATTCTATTAATAATTTTATTCGTAAGTCCTCGAAAATTAACAAGAATAATAAGATTTTCTCCCTTTTGAATCTTTAAAAAAGGTTCCCAAGTTTCCTTATAAGAATACTCAGTATAAACTTCGGGTGGATATTGGTCAAAATATTTAGTATATAGACCAAGTGGTCTCCTAGTTTCTTCATCGTTAGAATACCACAAATATACTACCAATTTTCTTCCTCTATGGGTCTGATATAAATTATTGATTGCTAAGATAGTAATTAATTGCTGTTATATTATTCTTAATATATTTGTTTTTAAATACTCTACAAGATTGTTATATATTCAAACACTTCAATTACTATAAAGATATTTACTATGGATATTTTGAATAAGATAAAAAAATTATTAAATAAAACTAGGTATGAAAGCCCTAAATTGCCCCAATATTTAGGGCTTAATAATTTATATTTAGGACTTAATATTAGGACTTAATAATTTTTTTTAATGAATAAAAAGATTTATAAGTTGACTTAATTAAAAAAAAAAAGTAATGAGCAAGAGTAAGTTTTTAAAACAATTTCTGATTAAAGCCAAATTATTATTTTTGAAAATTATAACTAAATTTAAATTATATTCATATCGTTATAGTTTAATACAAAAATTACAATATATTTTAATCGAAAATAATAAAAATAATACTTTTTTAAGACGAATAAAGAATTTAATGAGAAAATATAATATTACTAGAAAAATTATAGTAAATATAAAAGCAAACTTAAATACTTATAACTTATTTCATCTGGGTTCTGATGAACTTAAAAGATTTCATGGAGATGTAATTTTAAATCTTACGATTGATAAAATATTTAATTTTTTCGGTGTTGCTTCATTTATCGAAACAGGAACTCATTTGGGAGCAACTTCTTTAAATATAGCAAGAGATTATCCAGAGATACCAATATATACTTGTGAAATTAATAAAGATTCATATAATATCGCGAAAGAAGCAGTTAAAAAGCATAAAAATGTTCACATTAAGAATCTTAGTTCTGAAAAATTTTTAGAAAGATTATTAAAAAATGGCACAAAATTAAAACTGCCTTTAATATTCCTTGATGCACATTGGTATGATTTTTTGCCAATTCTATATGAAACTGACTTAATTTTTTCAAAATTAAATAAAGTAATTATACTTATTCACGATTTTGAAGTACCAAATAATCCTGAATATGTTTATAATATCCATATTGACAAGAATAATAGGCAAATCGCTTGTAATCTATCTCTTATCAAAAATAAATTTGATAATAAAAAAGAATATAACATATTATTTCCGAAATATAACCTGGAAAAATCTAAGGCTTCATCTTTAGTGGGGTACATCTTTATATTTCAAAATTTGAATGAAATCTTTAATAAATTTAAAAATAACAAATTTATTCAAGAAAATTATAGTCTATATGAGATTGATTTATAATACATATCCACGCCAGACCAGTAGCACGCAAGTTAAAAAGACAGATAAACATAACAGAAGAAGTTTTTAATATGGATATTAATAAAATCAAAACAACACTAAAAAACCTCTATCATATACCAAAAGCATCAATTTTCAATTATTTTTCAGGATATATTAAGAGGAAAATACGTTTAATAAGTAAAGATAGGATTATAATTAAAAAAATTGATGGAATTAACTATGAACTTCATCTAAATCAATTGATAGATTCATCAATTTATTATTCTGGTTGTTTTGAGATTGAAACTACAAATGCTATAAAAAAAATATTAAAACCAGGTATGATAGCTCTAGATATTGGGGCAAATATTGGTTGTCATACACTACCAATGGCAAAAATTGTAGGTTCAAAAGGAAAAGTTATTGCTTTTGAGCCTATGAAATGGCCGTTTAAAAAATTAAAAAGAAATATAGAACTTAATAATTTTAATAATATTATTATAGAGAATATAGCTTTATCTGACAAGAGAGAAGTGAAAGAAATTCTGTTCCGTTCCAGTTGGACTCTTGATAATACTAAAATAGAAGAAGCAAATGAACCACATAAAGTTCAATTAGAGACACTCGATGAATATATCAAAAAGCATGATATAGAACGGGTTGATTTTATTAAACTTGATGTAGATGGATACGAATATAAAATATTGCGAGGGGCTTCAGGAACTTTAAAAAAATTTAAACCGACAATCATTATGGAATTAGGGATAATAACTTTAGAAAATTTTGGAGATAATATTGAAGATTTAATAACATTTCTAAGTAATTTGGGATATTATTTTTATTCTGAGAAAAATTTTAGGAAGTTTCCAGATAAAAAATCGTTAATTAAATCAATTCCAAATACATATAAGTATACTCTCAACATTATTGTTCACTCTCCCAGAAGACCCAAAAGTAAAAATTAAATAATTTTACAAAAACAGTAAGAATAATAACAATTTATAATAAACCTTTTGAAATAAAATTACGAATTCTATTCTTTTGTCTCCTAACAATAATCTTTCTTGCCTCTTTAAATCTGGGCAAATTAATAATCCGTCCTTCTACATATCCAATTAGAGTAGAAATAATTTCTGGTAATGTAAATGGATTTGTTATAAATTTAAAAAGAAGATGTAATATTGTAAAAATAAAAGGGAAGCATAATTGATATCTAGCCCAACCCTTTCTAATTCCTTGATTAATATATTTTTTAGATCTAAAAGGTCGCATCTCATATGCAATTGCTTTTTTATTAGCAATCACTTCAAAACCTTTTTTTTCAATTAACAAATCTTGATATGTATCAAAACCTATCAAATCTTTGCATCTAACCTCTTTTAATAAACGAGTTCTAATTAGCCTACAACCTCCTAGGAAGGTTTGATAATTTGGAATTCCAAAAATACCTTTAGTAATACAAGTTCCACTTACAACTCCTGTTTTTGGATTTTTAATACTTTTTATCATATGGCGCATGAAATTTTTAGTAAGATACAAATCTGCATCACATAGAAAGGCATATGTTCCTTCTAATTCATCGATTCCAAAATTTATGACTTCTGCTCTAGGATTTAACCATTTCTTAAAATTTTTTTCAAGAACTCGAATATTATGCTTTTTTGCAATAGCTATTGTATTATCTGTACATCTATCGGCTACAAGAATTATTTCTTTAATACCAACTTGATTAAAGATACTTTTTAAACAAAAATTCAAAGTTTTTTCTTCATTATGTGCTGGAATTAAAACGCTTACTTCTTTTTCCACGGAAAAAACCTTAAAATAGTAATTAATATTTAAAAATATTTGAAATTACATGAAATACCTTATAAACCTTAAGTAATTTTGATTGATTCGATAAATTTCCTTAGTTCATCTAGAGATTTGGCCGCAACTTCTCTCTTAATTATTTTACCATTTTTAAAAATAATATATGTTGGAACTCCATCTATATGATATTTTGAAGCAATGGACGGATTTCTATCGACATTAATTTTTCCAATTTTCACTTTTCCTTGATATTCTATTTCTAGTTTTTTTATAGCAGGTTCAATCATTTTACATGGGGGACACCAAGAAGCCCAAAAATCTATAAATACTGGTATATCTGATTCTATGACCTCTTTTTTAAAATTTTTAGTTGTGAGTTCCATAATAAATCATTATTAAGAATATATAAAATAATTATTGACTAATAGATATAGAAAAGATTTCTTAAACTCAGTCATCTCGTTCTTCTGTTATAAGTTTCGGTTTGTAACCTTTCAATTCTTTAGTTCCTGGCTTATAAACTTCTAATGTTTCTACTTTTTTCTTTTCTCCGCTCCACCAAGTCTCTGGCAAAATTAAATGAGCCTTTTCTTCAATTTTTTTCCTAATTGGCTCTTGAGTTAATAATTGAAACATTCTTGTTATTTCTTTTTCTAAACTGACTTTAGGTTTGAATCCGAATGTATTAGGCAATTTTTGAGATACAACATTAAAAGGGTGCTTTTCAGCTTCCACTCTAGGATTCTGAACTCTTTGAATTTTTACATCTATCCCAAATTTCTCTTTTCCTACCTTCGCAACAGTTTCTGCTAATTCTCTTATTTTATAAAGTCCAGAAACTTGATTTACTACATCGTATTGACCTGGT
>JABXJV010000412.1 GCA_013375355.1 Candidatus Helarchaeota archaeon | reverse complement strand
TACACCTATCATTTATATTTCAATTATAGAAGAAAAAACCAGATAAAGGAAAAATCTTTCTCCTTTTGATATTTTCTGTAATAAATTATACAGTCTTTGACATCCCTCCTATTAGCATTGAAAATACTATAAGAAAAAAACTTGATACCATTTATCCCATACGGTTACGTTTTATATTAATTTATCTTGCAAATTTGATAATTTATTTTTATATTATAAGTGTTTATTTTCTTGATGTTTTTAAAATCAAAAACTTATTACAAACAGGTCTGATTTTACAATTATCAATTTGCACAACCATTGCATATTTAATCCAATAAAAATTATATTAATGGTATAATAAATGGAAAATTTTTCATTTTTGTGTGTTGATGACGATAAAAACGTTGTAAACGCTTTAAAAATTATTTTAAATAAGTCCGGTTTTAATGTATTTACTGCTTTAAACGGATTTGAGGCACTTGACATATTGAAATCGGAACAAATCGATATTGCAATAATTGATTATAAAATGCCAAAAATGAACGGGACTGAATTACTAAAGAAGATAAAAAAATTAAATCATGATGTTGAAGTATTAATATTAACTGGTCATGGTACCATTCCTAATGCTGTAGAATCTATCAAGATTGGGGCATTTGATTATATTTTAAAGCCGTTTCATAAGGAAGACATACTAAATAGTGTAGAAAAAATTGTTCAGGTTAAAAAGTTGCAGGATGAGAAAGTTATGCCTGAATCTCAATTGAAGAAGAGATATCAATTTGATAATCTGATAGGAAGTACACCGGGAATGGTTGAAATTTTAAACACAATCAAAAAAATTGCTAATAGCAATTCATTAGTGTTTATTATAGGAGAGACTGGGTCTGGTAAAGAAGAGATTGCTAAGGCAATTCATTACAATGGAATTCGTTCACAAAAAAAGTTCAGTATTATAGATTGTGCTTCTATAAATCCAAATTTATTTGAAAGTGAACTTTTTGGTCATGTAAAGGGAGCATTTACGGGTGCAATAAATGATAAAATAGGGTTATTAAAAGCCACTGGTGATGGAACTATCTTTTTAGACGAAATAGCAGATATACCAATGTACATTCAGGTTAAACTTTTAAGAGCAATTGAGGAAAGGGTAATCAGGCCTGTTGGGAGTATTCAGCCACAAAAATTTACGGCGAGAATAATCGCAGCAACCAGCAAAAATCTTACAGAGGCGATTAATAAGCGTGAATTTAGAGAAGACCTCTATTATCGGCTTAGTGTTGTCACTATTAATGTTCCACCACTGCGTGAAAGGAGCGATGACATTCCTCTTTTAGTAAATCATTTTATACAAAAATTTGATAATAATCGAAACCTTATCAATAAAGTTTCAGATGAAGCACTGAATACTTTGATGAATTATCACTGGCCTGGAAATGTCAGGGAGTTAAAAAATTGCATTGAGAGAGCTTTTACACTTGGTGCAAAAAGACAGATTAATTTAAAGGATCTGCCTGACAATTTTCATGCACCAGTAAATAGGATAACCGAGTCAAAAAATGCTGATAAACCCACAATGTCTGAATACGAAAAGGAGATTATAATTAAGGCTATTAATGCCTCAAAAGGAAATAAAAGAAAAGCAGCCAGAGACTTAAATATTGGTATAGCTACTCTTTACAGAAAATTAAAAAAATACAACTTATGTTCATAAGCGTTTCATATTGATAATATAATTCTCAAATTAAAACTCAATCTCAAAATTATATTTTTTATTTTATACTGTTGTTTTCTAAAAAGAATGTATTTCTTTTAAAAATAGCCACTTATGGTCAATTAAGTGGCTATTTTTTTATTTTTAATGTATGGTATAAAGTTTGCTTTTATTAGAATACGCCTACAAACCTTGGTTACAGACCTAATAATAAGTAAAAAGAAATGAAAACAATTATATTAATTGATGATGAAATCAATCTTCTTAAAGCTTACACAGTGATGTTGGAAAAAAAGGGATACAGAGTTTTAGAGGCTGCTGATGCTTATACAGGTTTAGAGTATATTTTAATGGAAGATGTCGATTTAATAATAACAGATATTAACATGCCAAAAAAGAATGGTCTTGTGATGATGAAGCAGATTAAACGAATGTTAAAATATCGCAATATACCAATAATTGTTTTATCAGGGGTTGGAACAAAGGAAAATGTTTTTCGAAGTATTGGAATGGGTGTTTATTCATTTTTAACCAAACCATGTACGTTTGAAAAATTACACAGAGCTGTAGAAAACGCATTAAATCCAAATAAAATTCAATCCAAAAAGCCCAGATTTGCGACTACAAAAAATAAAGAGAACCTCAAAGATGTTTCTATTTTAACTGTTTATAAAAATGCAAGATTGACAGATTATTTTTACGAATATCTTACTGAAAGATTCCATAGAGTATACTCAAAAAAAAATATTAAAGAAGTTGAGAAAGTTCTCAAAGCAAAAAACATTGACCTATTAATTATTGAGGTTGATTCAATATCGGATGACAATTTTAAATTTTTATTTCAAATTTATGACAAAAACAAATATATTGGACTACCAATAATAGTAATTTCCGAAAAGGCAAATGAATTAAGACTTTTTTTTGAAAGCATGGGCTTTAAAATTGATAGGATTTTTTCTAAACCATTTGTATATGAAAATCTATCGGAAGTAATATATAATATTGTGGACCAAAAATATATTAGAAAAAAATTAAAATTATCTATGATAAAAATAAATCGAGAAATAAATGAAAATAAACTCCAAGAAACAAAACTTGTCAGTAATTTGAAACGTAAAATAGATGAAATAAAAAAAGGAAATTTAAATTTATATCACAATAAGGATAAATTATATGAGAGTGACGGAAAAAGTATTAGATTAAAAAATTTTGAAGAGATAGAAAAAATCAACAAGGAAATCTCTGATATTAAAAAATCTTTCATGAGAGAAAAAATAGAACTGTTAGAAGCGGAAGGAAAAGCTAAACTTAAGTATGCTTCCCTTAACGAAGAACAATTGCCAAATTTAATTTGATAAATCAAAATTCTATAAAATTAAACAAAATAATTTGTAGGTAGGAATTATGAAATCAACAAAATTAATAACATTTTCTATATTGTTAATATTTTTAGGGGCACTATTAATTAAAGATGAATCAAAAGCACAAAAACCCAAAAGCTCCACCGAAGAGATTCTTTTTGAACCGATAGAGACTATTGTAACAGCTTCAAAGAGGGAGCAACGTATTCAGGATTCTCCTTCAACTATAAGTATCATTACAGATGAGGATATAAAAGAGTTTGGTGCAATGAGCATTCCCGATTTACTCAAATATGTTCCAGGAATAGATGTTATGGAAATAACATCATCTCACTGGGAGGTTAATGCTCGAGGATTAAACCAAATCCGTTCTAATAAAATGTTAGTTATGATAGATGGGAGGTCAGTGTATCTTGATTATTTTGGTGGGGCAATCTGGGATGCACTACCTATCCAGATGGACGACATAAAAAGAATCGAGATTATCCGCGGTCCAGTTTCTGCTTTATATGGAGCAAATGCATTTAGCGGTGTAATTAATATTATCACAAAATCACCACGTGAATCTGCCGGAACCCATGTAACTCTCGATGGTGGAAACCTGAACAATATGCGTGTATCAATCATTCATGGAGGAAGAAATGGAAAATTCAGATACAAATTCTCAGGTCATCAGAGAAACGTTAATAGTTGGAGAGACAGCAAAATTAATTCAGAAAAGAGGGGTATTTATAATGCGAAATTTGATTATATAATAGATGGTAAGTCCACAGTATCCTTTGACGCAGGTATTGAATCTGGGAGTGTAGAGCAGATCATTCTTTCTTCGATACTAAAATTTAATGGGACCACAAACTATGCTAAATTCAACTACGATTATTTAGACACGCATTTTCAACTCTTCTGGAATCATGGTAACATTAATTCGCCATCATTTGTTAATTATGGCGGGGACACAGATTCAAAATACAATACTCTTGATGGGGAGTTACAGCATACTTTTGATATATGTTCATTTAATACTATTACATTTGGAGGAAGTTACAGATATAACACTATTGAATCGAACATAATTGATAAAGAACACCATCAGCATTTATTAGCAGGATTTATTCAAAACGAATTCAAGCCGAATAAAAAGATTACAGCTTTAATTGGTTTAAGAGCAGACCATCATCCATTAGTAAAAGATAATATAAGTCCAAGAGGGAGTTTAATAATTAAGCCAAAAATAAATCACACTTTTCGGTTATCTGCGGGCAGAGCTTTCCGCAATCCTGCTTTCACGGACTCATATTTATTGCAGCCGTTGGAGCCGATACCTTTACCATCGCCTCCACTTCCACCTGGTTCGAAAACTGAATTTACTATAATTGGAAATGAAAATTTAAGCCCCGAAAAAATTCAGACTTATGAATTTGGATATCAAACATTTTTGAGACGAAAGACAAGAATAAAGATAGATTTATTTTACAACAAGACTAATGATTTTATTGGGACTGGCGATTTTATTCCTGTTGAATTTCTTAAAAACCCAATTACAGGAGAAATAATAATAGATCCCATTACTAATTTGCCCATACCTACTGTAATAACACAATCATTTGTGAATTTAGGAAGTGCCGAAGCCTACGGTGGAGAATTAGGTATTGATTTATTATTATACAATTGGATGAGATTAAGGAGCAACTATTCATATCTGGAATTGCAAAATCGTTATACAT
>JABXJV010000411.1 GCA_013375355.1 Candidatus Helarchaeota archaeon | reverse complement strand
GTCACTCTTTAAGCTTGTGGATAAATCTCAAAATTTTTATATCTAATCTACAATAAATATGTAAACAAGACTTGAAAATAGTACAATTAAATGATAATATAACAATTTGACTAAAGTTTTATAAAATGAATGAAAAATAGTAATTTTTATGTTTTATTCTGAAAAATAGCAGTTTATGAATAGAGAAACGAAATTAACCGCTATAGCGATATTTATTATCTCTTTAACGGTCTATATAATAACTATCGCACCGACAGTATCATTCTGGGACTGTGGAGAGTTTATCTCATGTTCGTATATCATGGGAATACCTCATCCTCCAGGCGCACCCCTTTATATAATGATTGGAAGGTTTTTTACTCTTTTACCCTTTTTCGATGTTGCTGTTAGAGTTAATTTTATTTCAGCATTATCCAGTGCAGTAGTGGTGGCTATTCTATTCTTAATAATTGTAAGATTGATAAAAGAATGGAGAGGGGAATCAAAAACTGTAGAAGATAAGATACTTGTTAATGCAGCAGGGTTTATTGGTGCATTGAGTTATGCATTTTCGGACTCGTTCTGGTTCAATGCCGTTGAAGCTGAAGTTTACGCTTTGTCAATGCTTTTTACAGCGCTGGTCTTATGGCTGGCAATAGTTTGGATGGACAATTTCAAGGAATACAAGTCGGTTAGGTTTTTATTATTTATAGTATACTTTTTTGGACTTGGTGCTGGAGTTCACCTTTTGAATCTACTTGTAATTCCTACAATATTTCTCTTGATAATCTTTACTGACAGAAGAGTCCTTTTAAGGATTGACCTCTGGGGTATTGTTCCTCTTCTTTTAATTCTTGGCTATTCCACATATTTAATGATTCTGATTAGGTCTGGGATGAATCCTGCGATTGATGAAAATAATCCAGAGAACTTGGAAAATTTTGCAAAATATCTCAATAGAGAGCAATATGGAACTGAGAGTCAATTTTTAACATTTTTCAACAGGAAAGCACCGTTGTGGAGTTACCAGATTAAAAAGATGTTCTTAAGGTATTTTGGCTGGCAGTTTATCGGTAAGGGGACTACAATCGGTCCAGATGGAAATATAGCAGAAAATCTGAGTTTCAGAGGTTTAATCGGTCTTCCTTTTCTTTTGGGATTGGTGGGTATGGTGCACCACTTTTACAAAGATTGGAAAAGAGCCCTTTCTGTTTTAATATTTTTTATTATGACTGGTATAGCAATAGTTATATATCTTAACCAGCCTGACCCTCAGCCACGTGAGAGGGATTATGTATATGTTGGATGTTTTTTTGCTTTTGCTATATGGATAGGCATCGGTATGGTTGGTATACTCGAGGGAATAATTTCAAAGTTAAGAGAAAAATCAAAGTTGATATGGCTTGCAATAGGGGGAGCGATTTTTTTGGTAACTTTGGCTCTTCCTGTAAATATGTGCAGGTTCAATTTCCACGAGCATGACCGAAGTGGAAATTATGTTGCCTGGGACTATTCATATAATATTCTTCAGTCCTGTGAACCTAATGCTATAATTTTTACCAATGGAGATAATGACACATTTCCCCTCTGGTATTTACAAGAGGTTGAAAATATAAGGAAAGACGTAAGAGTTATTTCTCTTCCGCTTTTGAACACTGGGTGGTATACGTTGCAGTTAAAACATCAGGAGCCTAAAGTTCCTATAAATTACCCTGATGAGGAGATAAAAGAATTAGGTGGTTATTTCAGAATGGATGGCACCAAGACAGTCAAAATTGTAATTGAACCCAGACTTAATCGGTATTATATGAGAGAAATGGAAGGGATTATTCCATTTAAAGATGAGAATACGGAAATGGTTTTTCAGTTTGAGCCGACAGCTTTTGATGGAAAGGCTATTCGTTCACAAGATTATATGATATATATCATACTCCAGTCGTTTAATTTTATGAAGCCACTTTATTTTGCTGTGACTGTGGAAATTAAAAATATGCTCGGTTTGAAAGACTTTTTACGCAATGATGGTCTTGCTTATAAAGTAATTACGGTCAAGGGACATCCTGTTGTCCCTGAAATAATGAAGAGAAATCTATTGGAGAAATTCAAATTCAGGAATTTGGACAATCCTAAGGTTTATTATGACAGGCAGACAATTCTTCTTTTACATAATTGTAGAAAAGCATTTTTAGACCTGGTTATCCATGAATATAATAACAAACGCCCTCAGGAGGCTTTGAAAATTCTGGACAAAATGTTCGAGCTAATTCCTGAAGAAACAATACATTTTTTAATAGATGAGGTAATTGAGCAGGTAGGAAAATTGTACTATCAACTTGGAAGACCAGAAGAACTGGAAAAAAGACTGGACATACTTATAAAGAGAAATATTGCTGATAGTAAAAAATATGAGTTTGCGAGAATTTATTCCCTGAATTTGAGGAAGAACGAAAAGGCAATAGATATTTTGAAAGGACTTATAAAGAAAAATCCTGATAATGGTCAATACGTTGGAACGTTAGTAACGTTATTGGAGTCAGAGAAGGATTATAAGAATGCTCTAAATTATCTTGATTTCTGGATAACCAATCATCCTAATGATAAGAATGCTATAGAAAGGAGAGATAAACTACTTAATAAGATTTCTCCTCCTCAGGATACTCTGCATATGGAAAAAAATAACCATTCTAAATGATTTATAAAAGATTTACCTCTTCAATTCCCTCGGTCTTAATCATCTTTTCCAGAAATTCTTTCTGGATTTCACTTTTTCCCTTGAATGCTATATGAAATCTGATTTTGTTGTTGAACTTTTCAATCTTCATTTCTTCCATCTCCAAGGGAGATATATTTATTATATTTTCAATTGCATTGAATACACTTTCGGTATTTACGCTGATAATAGTGTATCTTTTTTTATCTTCAATGGGTTTAAACCTTTTTTCCAACTTTGTTCCTAAGTTCAAAATTATCATAATAACAAAAGTAGTTATTAGAGCGGCTAAGTAATATCCATTTCCAATTGCCAGCCCGATGCCGGCAATAACCCATATTGTAGCGGCGGTAGTTAGCCCGTAGACAGAACCTCGTGCTCTGATTATTGCACCTGCACCAATGAATCCGATTCCAGTAACTACCTGTGCCGCTATTCTTGAGGGATCTACAATACTGCCATAAACTTTGGAGAGATTAAGTGAAACTATCATAATTATAGTTGAGCCAAGGCATATAAGTATATTGGTTCTCAAGCCAGCAGGTTTTTGTTTAATTTCCCTTTCCAGTCCCACTAAGCCCCCAAGAACAATTGAAAAAAATATCTTAATTGTTGTATCTAATAATGATTCCATAGTTTCCCTTGTTTTGTTTTATTATAATTACTGAACATTAGTAAATTTTTATTATTTATCAATTTCCATTATTAATTCTTCTGCTTTTTCAAGGACATCATTTACACTAAGTTCTCTGATACATGCAAATAGGCTGTTTTTCAGAGCACAGGTAAGGTGTCTTGGAGAATAATAAAAGCATGGTCTGCATTCGATACTGCTTTTAGCGAGTTTGTAATTTGTTTTCCAGGGTAATGCATACACTTCACTTGTTGGACCAAATATTGAAACAATATTGAGTTTCAGCGCAGATGCTATATGCATTAGTGCAGTATCATTAGTGATGAACAGTTTGCAGTATTTCATTATAGCAATAGTCTTCAAAAGACTTTCGGTTTCTACGATAATTCCATTATTTTTCATAATTTTATTTATATTTTCTCTCAGTTTCTTTTCTTCAGGACCGCCAAATAGCAAAATTTTTACATCATATTTATCAATAAGGATATTTCCCAATGAAGCAAAATTTTCTGGCAGCCAGCGTTTATTAATATGGTTTTTTAAAGTGGAGGAGCCCGGATGAAATCCTATAATAAAATCATTATCAGTTAATCCACTTTCTTTAATCCAGATTCTTGAGAATTTTAAATCATCTTCAGGAATAGAAATACTGAGTTCAGGTATGTCATCCGCTTCAATTCCTAAAAATTTTAAAAGACGAATGTTTTCAATGACATTGTGCAGATTATCATCTTCTTTTATTTTTTTTGTATGTAGGAAATTTAGATTTCTTATGTTTTGGTAATTATAAGTATGTCCAATTCTCACCTTTGCCCCGATAAGAAATGAAATTATGTTGTATTCACATCTATTCATAGGATAAACATTTATTGTTACATCATATTTTTCTTTCCTCATTTTTTTAACAAAGATGAGTGATTTAATTATACCCTCTTTCAGAAAATTGAAGTGAATCTTTCTATCTGCATTATTATTATATGCATAAATTTCCTCTGCTCCAGGAAACATAGTAAGGATGTGAATTTCAGCATTGGGTAGATTCTTTCTTAAGATTTTCAGTGCTGGACTAAACATCAGAGAATCACCAATCCCTGCGAGTGCTAAAATCAGGAGTTTCATCGTGGTCACCGTCAAAATTTTAAAATGATTACCTATAATTTTTAAAAGTAAAAATTATATATTTAAATTAATAAACTTTGTTTTTATAATCAAATTAAATTATTTTAGATTTACCGAAGTTTTGTTAAAAGTTTCGATTTTATTTTAGTTGAGAATTAAGAAACAGAGCTAAATATATTAAAAAAAGGAGGGAATATATGTAGTTTTAAGAATTGTTTTGACTATAATTTTAAGGGTCTTACCTTTATTCGATTATCTTTTTAATTTTTATTAATACCTGGATGAGATTTTAAACCTATGCTATTTTTCTCTGAGCATATTTTTAATCTTGAGGTACGACTAAATACATACCGTTTTTATATGCAACTCTATTTTTGGATATTCCATTTTTTAAGAATTCGAAATATTCTTTCTGAAGTTTGTTCATCTCATAAAATCCTGAGGTAATAATATCAAGTTTTCCATCAGCATTTCTGTCTATTGCTTTAATTACCCTCTTCATAGTGAACGCTTCTATGTAGATGAATTCATTATGTGGATTTCCACGCGCAGGAAAATATGTAATTACATTAAAATATTTCATACTTGTGGAGTAATTGTAGGAAAATATATCTTCTTTTTCTTTAAGTTTCCCTTTTTCGAGTGCCTGTTGAATTCCGTGTTTATAGATTTTCATATATTCATCAATCTTATTTGGGTCTCCGATTAATACTTTATCAATATTTTGATTCTGCCTGATATCGATTGCTATAAAATCATCTCCAATTAATTGATTGTAAGGTTGACCTTTTGCCGGTGAATTAACTGACAATATTTGGTAAGTTTTTCCGTTCATCTCAAACTCAAAATATGACAATCCTTTTTCTTCCCTTAGCATAGAACAGAAAAAAAATGAAAAAATTATTGAAATTAATATTACATGAAAAAATTTCATATTTCGAACACCTTCTTAAAATTTTAAAATTATATTTTAATATATCTTTAAACTTCCATAATATATCCATAAATCAAAACATATATATATAACAATCAGTTCCGAATTGTTTCTTGAAAATTTACTTTTAAATAAAATTTAGTATTAAATGTCTTATAAGTCAATATTTTTAATGAAAAATTTTATAATTTTTTTCTGAGATTTTTTATCTAAGTTAAGTAAAACATAAAAATTTAAAAATTAGATTGCTTTCGGAAAAAAAATGATTAATTTTAAGAAATACTATTTTTACTAATATATATATAATTTATGAATCTTAAATTTTTCATTATAATTCTCTTTATAACATTTCTTTTTTCATGGGAATTAAACTACTCCCAGGAAGTTGAACTTTACGAGAAATACTCTTCAGATTTTGGAGAGATAAATCAGGAAATATTCCAAAAGCCCCTCTGGAATATCTTATCATATAATATTGATATGGTTATAAATGTTCAGGAGGAGTCATTTTCGGCTGAGTCTTTGATTAATCTTTTGATTACAAATAAAGATATTCAGGATACTTTCTATTTTTGTCTTGGTAGAAATGTATCTGTGAAAGAAATTGAATTTGATGGTAATGTCATTGAAAAGTGGGAAATAGAAAATGATTCTGAGCGGAGTGACAAATCATTAATTTACAAGTTTTATTTTCCTTTCTCTGAATTAAAGATGGAGAATATGAGGGAAATAAAAGTTAAAATAAATTACATTGGAAAGATTGAAAGCAATGAAAAAGGAGAAGATTTTTTAGAGTTCGGAGCTAATTTTAACTGGTATCCTTTTGTAAATAGCAGGACAAGTTTCAGATATCTTCTTAATATTGGAATCGATAGAAAATATTCTATCGTATCCCCAGCAAATATTATAAGAAAGATAAGAAAAGATAAAAAAGAATATTATACGTTGCAACTCAATAAACCAGCATCTCAAATTGTTTTCCTTGCTCTTAAGGGAATGAAAAAAAAAGAAAAAAGATACAGGGATGGAACATATATATCAATCTATTACAAGAAACTCCCTTCTATTGAAGTGACCAGAACATTTATCGAAATTGAGTGGATACTTGGATTTTATTTTGACCGATTTGTAAAAGTTAAAAAAGAAAAAAAGATTACTGCTGTATTTTTGCCACGCGCTGGGCGATTCTATGCTTATTATCCATCGTTTTTTATGTTCCCAGAGAAGGAGATTAAAGGTGAATTGAATGGTTGGGAAGAATACAGGATAGTTTTTCAACAGATGTGTAATAAGATTGCTCACTTCTGGTGGGAAAACTGTACACCACATTGGCTCGAGGATGGGCTCTGTGGATACTTTTCGATTTACGCCGTCGAAACTATGTATGGGTATGATGAGGTTATGAGGTATATGAATATTTATGAAAAAAATGTAATAAATTTTGAAAAAGAACTCTCTGCAAACTCAAAAGATTTGAATTTTTTGGACAAAGAAATAATTTTTAAACAGAAGGTTCCTTTTGTTTTAAGGATGCTCTCTTTTTATATAGGAATTGTGAAATTTAATGGTGTGATAAAGGAACTTGCTGAATATTCAATTAGTAATAGTTTTGATAAAGATTATTTTCGGACAACGGCAGAAAAATATTATGGTTCTACATTGAGATGGTTTTTTAATCAGTGGTTTGAAAGTTCCGATATACCGCGCATTATGTTTGATTATAAAATTGAGGCGATGCGCGATGGGGGATATAAAATATTATTTAATGTTGAGCAATTTTGCAAAAGAAATTTTATTTTAGGAATTATGTTTATTATAAATTTTGAAAAAAGTTTTGAATACAGGAAGATTATGCTTTCAAAGAAACAGATGAAATTTACTTTAATATATATGGATAGACCTGTTTCTGTTGTATTTGATAAGGATAATTATATACTTGATAAATAAATAAAAAAATTCTTGATATTTTTAAAATTATTTTATACTTTGTTAAATAAAATCTGATTGAAATTGAAAGGGGATAAGAGATGCCGACTTACGAATATATTTGTAATGATTGTGGATATAAATTTGATGAATTTCAGGGTATAAATGAACCTCCTTTGAAGAACTGTCCGCGCTGTACTGGAAAGATTAAGAGACTTATTAGTCACGGTGGTGGAATCCTGTTTAGGGGAAGCGGTTTTTATGTTACTGATTATAAGGGT
>JABXJV010000410.1 GCA_013375355.1 Candidatus Helarchaeota archaeon | reverse complement strand
TTATCCAAGTGGGAAATAGAACGGAAAAAGGACCTCCCTACATATATGGGCGTTAATTTTTTAAAAGCGATAGGTGATTGGGATGTTGTAGAGCAATTACATGAGATTAAAGTTCCTACTTTAATAGTATTTGGAGAAAAAGATACATTAACAGACATGACACAGTATAGTAATCTATTAAATGAAAAAATTCCAAATTCAAGACTTGAAATAATTAAAAATGCAGGTCATGGACCGCCGACTGAGCAAACTGATGAATATAATAAAATTACTAGTGAATTTATCAAAAAGTACGAGTAACTTATTCTTTTCATTTTTTCAATTTATTCTGATAATACTGATACATTTTGGATAGAATATTTGCTGCAGTTTCTGGTTGCGAATATATTACGATTTGCTTTTTATACTCTTCTTGAACTTCCTCGGAAGATAATGCAACAGCAACAATTGGTTTATGGCCAATATCAACCAATTTTTTAATATTTTTAACAAAACGCATATCTGTTTTTTCAAATTCTTTAATTAACGCTTGTAATTCAGCATCAGGAATATTTACAATTTCTTGATATTTTTTAAAATTTTCAAATGCCAGCCCAGTTAACACTCCAAGAACAACAATTCCATCCATTCCAGATTCAAACAGAATTCGTAGGCTATTTAATTGATTTCTTCGATCTAAAGTGCCTACAAGATCAATGGGATTACTTTTTGACCAGTAAGGAGGTAAAATTTTATTCAACGATTCAATTGCCTCTTTTGATAATGGAGGAACTTCAAGACCGACTTGCATCAAATGATCTGCACACACTACAGCCCATCCACCACCCCAACTCAAAATTCCTACTCTTTTCCCCTTAAGAGGAGGCATTTTACTAAAAGCTTTTGCAAGATCTAATAATTCCAAACTTGTACCAGCTTCAATAATTCTTGCTTGCCTGAACATAGATTTAGTAATTTCCCAAGACCCCGCAACAGAGCCTGTATGGGATTGAGCGGCTTTAGATCCTGCAGCAGTTTTTCCAGCTTTGTAAACAATAATTGGTTTATGGGGAGTTATCTTTTTAGCGACATCTAAAAATTTTTTTCCATCTCTTAATCCTTCAATATAACATAAAATTACTTCTGTATCAGGATCTTGGCCTAAATATTCGAGATAATCTTCAGTCCGCAACATAATTTCATTTCCAGAGCTAACAAATTTTGAAAATCCAATTCCTTGTATTTCTCCTAAAGACATTAACTGGGTACCAAGATTTCCAGATTGTGAAATAAATCCAATATTTCCAGGCATGGGATTAATCGGAGGCATTAAACCATAAAAATTATGACGTGGATTACATATACCCATTGTATTTGGACCAATAATTTGAATCTTATATTTATTCGCAATTTTAAGGACATCTCTTTCTAAATCCCTACCATCAGACCCTATTTCACTAAAACCACCCGCAATTACCACACAAGATTTAACTCCTGCCTCTCCACACTCTTCTAAAACATTAAAAATCTTTTTAGATGGCAAAGCAACATAAACTAAATCAATTGTTCCTCTAATATCTTTTATACTAGGAAATGAGCGAATCCCATAAATTCTTTTATGCCTCGGATTTACAAGGAACAATTTTTCCTTATAACCTCCAATAAATATATTTGCAGCTATAATTGCTCCCCATTTCATAAAATTAGGACTCACACCAATAACTGCGACGTTTTTTGGAGTGAAAATTGAAGAAAAGTCCAGTTTCATATTTATATTCTCCATAAAAAATATTTGATATTTTTCTTAATTAATCAGATTACATTCGAAAACTTAAGATTGACCCCATTTTATTTTAAATACAGTCTATGTTTAACATAGATATGTCATTTCTTAAAAATTTTTATTAATTTTTTTAAATGAAGAATGAACCAAATCTTTTTATATTATAATATCTGTTTAAATGTTCCTAGTGAGGTTTATTCCTCTTAGACACACATAAATAGGACTAGTGCGAACAAGAAAAAAATTAGGTATTAAGAAAACTAAAATTCGAAAAAAATTAAAATATGAGGTAATAGTGTGTCTAAACATCAAGATATTGAAAAAATAACAAATTTTCTTAGGAATTATTCTAGTTTTTATATTCAAGACTTATTAACATATAATGAGGTTAAATTTTTTCGCCAAATATTCAATTTTTAGTAAAAAAAGTGATTCCTTTGGACTTTAATAAGGTAGGTGGTTATTATGGAAAGCTTTAAGTCTGAATTATCAGATTTAGGTAGTAAAAACTCGGATTCTGGCAAAAATTCGGAAATTAATAACGATTTTAAGGAAGTCCCTAAAGAAAGTCCCGATGATATAGCGGATCGAGGGTTAAATGATAGAAAAGATTCTGGTGATGCTCCAATTGAAGATCCAGATGATATAGCGGATCGAGGGCTAAAT
>JABXJV010000409.1 GCA_013375355.1 Candidatus Helarchaeota archaeon | reverse complement strand
CCTTCACCGATTTTTTCGAGGATTTTGTAATGAGAAATAGTCTCACCTATCATATATTTATTCCCCTATTTTTTAGAATTTCCTCATCCAATTCCCATTGTAAGGGATTGTTAATGATGTATTCACGAATTTGGTGTAGGGGCGAAGCATTTTTTTGTATATGCTGTAAATTTTTCGAAAACTCTTTATCTGAATGCTTCGCCCCTACTGTCGATATGGAAATGGTAATAACCGAAATAGAAGGAACAGTCTTTAGAACATAAAATTTATCGTTTTAAATATATTAAAAATAGATTATATATGCAACTTTAAAAATTTGATTTTTTTCATTTTAATCAAAAAAATACGGATAACCATATATCAAGAATTTTACTGCTTCAGGGACAAGGATATTTACGTATAGGTCATTACAGTTTCTTATTTACTTTATTCAAACTTATTCCCTGATGAACCAATTATTTAACTATTTTATCAAAAATTAGTTAACATATAAATACGAATGAAAAACAAATATAAAATTGCTTAGAATAAAAATGAAAAATTTCAAAGTTGTATTATTTTAGAAATGTTTATACTGCAGCCAATAAAATATATTATTAAAACGAAATTTTCAATCTTTTAAGATTGCAAACGCTCTGACGGGAAACGCAGCCGCTTTTTTTATTTTTGGTGGAACTGCAAAAAACATAAAATCTTTATTAACAATTTTATTCAAATTTGCAAGATTTTCTGCTATAATTATATTATTTCTCAGTAACAAATTATGCACCGGTCTTTCCGGGTCTTTCGGATTGTCAATAACCAAAGTGTCAATCCCTGCAAGTTTGACCTTTTTATCGACTAACATATCGGCAGAATCCCTCGTTAGGTATGGATGATTATGATACTCATTCTTCCCCCAATATTTATCCCATCCTGTATAAATTAAAACTGCTTTATCCCTTAGGTTCAAATCAATTATATTATCAATATTGATATCTTTATTCCCATTCTTGCTAAAATCCAAGCATATCCCATCCATAATCAAATCGTCTATATTTAATTGACTAATATCCCTACCGTGTGGATTAAAATGAAATGGTGCATCGATATAAGTTCCAACATTTGTAACAAATTCCACTTTTGTTATTTCGCAGGAACAATTCTTATATCTTCCAGTTAATTTCGAATCTTCATGTGTTAAAAAGGAACTAATCTTAGGAGAGGGTAATATTGGGAAAAGAGATATTTTATCTTCTATAACATGGCTCAAGTCTATGAATTTTAAATTGTTAATCATTGCGGTTTCTTAAAAATCTTTCATCTTAAACTCTTTCAATACCTAATGTAAATTCTCAACTGCACTTCCCGCAAACTACCTCATCATCCACTAATTTGAATGATACGTAACTTCCTTCTTCATTAACTGTATATTTTTTATTCAGTATAGTTACCTTTACTCCAGGATAAACTTTATTAAAAACTCTAACTTCGGCATTTTTATATCTTTGCAATTCTTTATAGATATTTTCTTTTTCTCCTTCAAGTTCCTCTCTTTGCTTAGGGAGTGCATTTTGTATTCTTCTCATTTTCTCTAATAAAACTTCCTTATCCTTTGAAAACCCCTTTTTAGAATACTTTGCTTTAGCCAAAGTATAAATTGCTTTCTTTACATTTTCATTATTTTCTTTGTTCTTTTTAAGATTAAACTCAATTTCTTCAACCTTCCTTTTTAACTTTTCGCTAATTCCAACTGAAACCTCCGTTTTTATATTCTGATAATTTCCAATATTTTTTGCCTCAATTCCCTCTGTTGCAACTACCTCACCGCCAATTATAGAGCCTTTCTTCCCTTTAACGGTTACCTTACCATCTGCATAAACTTTACTATGAAGTATGGCTTCACCGACAATTACATTTCCTTTACTGTAAATG
>JABXJV010000408.1 GCA_013375355.1 Candidatus Helarchaeota archaeon | reverse complement strand
TTGACTAATTTCTTATAAGGATTGATATTAATACGAGGTCGAGGATTAATTTTCTGATAAACTTCTAAATATTTTCCATTCTCCATCTTTCGTTCTTTTCGAGCATTTAATATGTAATTTATAATTTGAGACTGTGATTTAAACTCTTTAATAGCCGATTGAATATCTCGTTCTACCTCCTCTAATACAGCAATTGCTAGATTTCCTCTTATTGTCGTTTTTCTCCCTGTTATTAATGCATCTTGTGGGGAAAATTTTCCCCATACACTATAAATTAAGTAAGATTTTATTTTTATTGGCACTCCCCAATCAATTGAAATTGAGTCTCCTGCTTGAACTCCATCAAAAGTACCAGATAAGAAAACTGCGGTGTGATCAAGGTGTTCTCGATATCCATTTGCTATTATTAAGCGTGTAATTTTCAATCTTCTAAAATTTGAAACAATTTTTCGGAACACTCCCTCTTTCCCATTTAAGTGTTTCCAGCCTAAAAAATTTATTCCGCTGAAATCAGGGATCTCAAACCTATAAATATTTTCAGAGGGGATCTGAATTATTTCAAATGCTTTTCGAGTTTCTTTCTTCCTTATTTCAATAATTTTATCTTTTAATTCTATTTCGCTATATCCAGTACTTCCATCGTGGAAAATTGTAACGTAAACTTTTCCACCAAAGGCTTGGGCTGCCTTTATTATATAACCTGCACCTAATAAGGCATCATCATCGTGTGGAGATAAAATCATGACATTTTCATGTTCATTTTGCCAATCTGGAAAAAATATTGAGATACCTTTTGATTTTGTTCTTTTAGATAAGTCATAAAAAATGAAATCTTCTCTTTGAAACAATTTAAATATCACCAAAATTGAATTGATTTAATTTTAGAGTTGGCTAAATTAAGTTTTTAATTATCTTTTTTCAACATTTGAATATTAATTTTTGAGATAATTTAAATGACAGAAGATACAATGGCTGTTGAAATAAGCACTGG
The DNA here is from genome assembly GCA_013375355.1 of Candidatus Helarchaeota archaeon. The sequence continues at coordinate 1,433 of JABXJV010000408.1, read as the reverse complement.
AAAAAAAATAGTTTATGGAATGGGATATGTTGGCACACAAATGTTTAATGGAATACAAGCGGCAGTGACAGCATGGTTTTGGCTTAACATCATGAAATTAGATAATTATACTTATTCAATCATAATGTTAGTCTTTTATAACATTTGGAATGCCCTAAATGATCCTATTTTTGGTTGGATCTCAGATAGAACAAGGACCAAATGGGGGAGACGGATACCATTTATCAGAATTTTCACTCCAATATGGATGATTTCCACGATATTTTTATTCTTTCCATATTTATCTTTGGATCAAATCGGTCTTGCGATTTGGTTTACTATCTTCCTACTCTTATTTGACACTTGCTATACTATGGTTGCAGGCTGCTACAATTCCTTAATGCCTGAATTAACTACATTAACAACAGAAAGGACGAAAATTAGTGTGGTTAGCCAAATTTTTTCAATAATAGGCATTGCAGCATCTTTTATATTTCCAGTACTATTTAAGAATAACTTATTTATGTTCTTTTTATTCATTATTGTCGCTAGTGCAATATCTATGATCGTTATTTTAATACCATCATTGGTGATTCGAGAAAGAGGATTATATGAGGAAGAAGAGTCTATGGCTTTGGGTAAAGCTTTAATTGAAAGTATTAAAAATAGACCATTCATGACTTTCGTTGCATGGAACTTTATGCAACAATTTATGAGTTCTATAATAGTTGCAAATGTGATTTTTTATGCAACACATGTCCTTCAGACTTCCTCAGTAGGAGCAATGCTTTTGTTCGTCGCTTTATTCATAACAGTTTTACCAGGTTTTATTTTTTGGGTTAGTGTATCTAAAAAAATCGGAGTAAAAGATACTGTAATTTACAGCGCATTATTCATTGTATTTGGACTATTTATGCTATTTTTTTTAGGTTCGGACTATATATTTTCATTTATTATACTTGCAATTTGCGGATTTGGATTAGCTGGTCCTTTGGTTTTTTCGAATGTAATGATTGCAGAATGCACTGATTGGGATGAATTAAGGACGAACCAAAGGAGAGAAGCAATGTATTTCGGAACTAATGCGTTATTTACAAAGCCCGCTATTGGAGTGGCCCAAGCTGTGATAGCAATTACATTAGCTACCACGGGTTTTATCCCAGATTTAATTGATCTATTTGGAAACGTTATAAATATGCCACAAAGGTTTTCGGCAATATGGGGTATTCGAATGATAATAGGCTTATTTCCAGCAATTGCAATGGTTATAGGGCTTATTTTTTTGTGGATCTACCCTTTAAATCTTGAAAAAACTAGAGAAATGAAAAAAAAATTAATTGAACTACATAAAGTATAAGAATAATACTTTTTTTTCAAATTTATGTATAAGAATTAAAAAATAAATAAGAAAAAATAAAAATAGATTTTAAACTAAAAGTGCCTTTGTATTCTTC
>JABXJV010000407.1 GCA_013375355.1 Candidatus Helarchaeota archaeon | reverse complement strand
TTTGATGCTTTTTATCTTAGAGATGGGTTCAGCAGGTTATATGAGAATGGGTATAACATGGGACGTTGCCCAGATCGTTATCACCGGGCTTTGTCTTATCTTTGGATCAATATCTTTTGGTCTAGTGTCAGGGGAAAGATTTTAAAATAGAAGCTAAAGGATAGATTGATTTGAATAATTATTAGAATGGCTCACACCCTTAATTTCTAAAGTAAATCACCCTTTTTTTTAAAAAAAAAATGCGCTTATTAAAGATATTTTTTCCTTATAATTATCCAAAATTAAATTTTTGCACCTTTTTCACATGAAAGACATTTTATTCTATCATTTAGTTTATTTAATTAATTTTATTTTTTAATATAATCTTCAATCTATAATTTATAATTCTTAATTGAATTTTTATCTTCCATATGATAAGATTTTTCGATGGATTAATGATAGAAAGACATCTATCAGAGGAATATTTATCGAATAAAACAACCAACTATTTCTTAATTTTTTCAGCATATATAAGACTGGGTAATTATTATAAAATTGATAAATTCTACTATCTTAATGTATAAACATATAGAGTAAAAAGAAAGCACCGAAACATTATTTTTATTTTTTTTATTTTTTAGTAATAAGAAGAATGAATTATTATTGTTGATGATTATTTCAAAATTTTATTATTTGAATGAATTAAGGTTTTCAAATGGGTCGTCGTACTAGACTATTCAAGTTTTCACTTTTAATGGCATTCCGTAGCATGAGTAAACGAAAGCTACGGTCAGCTTTAACAATTATTGGTATTTTAGTGGGTATTACGACATTTGTTTCTTTAATTTCAATCACTTTAGGGATGAGAACACAAATAGAAGATATTTTAAGAGCATTTATAGGTGCCCCGATAATTGTAACTTCTGAAATGAGAGGTACCAGACCTGAAATACCTGAAGAAACAGTTAATATTATTGCGGGAATACCTCATGTAACCGATACAGCAGGGTTAATTACGAATTTCATGACTGTTGAAGGAGAATTTGCTCCAGTTGTGGGAATAGATCCTGAAAAATTACAATTAATGGTCCCCGTACAGGTTATAGAAGGAAGAGAATTGAAAAATAGACCTGAAGATTATGATAAATGTGTGTGTGGATATGGTCTCAAGTTGTCTTTAGGTAAAAGAATTGGAGATAAAATAGTTTTATCAGGACTTATTTCTTCAGGTACAGTCATTTTAGAAATTGTTGGATTTTTATCATCTACTGGAGAAACAACTACAGATTCATCAATAATCATGACTTTAGACGGATTACAAAACATAATGGCAACAAATAATGTTCAAATGATCTTCGTCGAAGTTGATGATAATGCATTTGCCCATAGTGTAGCTGAAGTTATTCGAGATGCTTTTCCTAAAGCAGAGGTTATTGAATCAGAACAAATTCTAGCAATGGCTAATTCTGTAATCCAACTCATTAATATTGTATTAGGTGTAATGGCTGGGATTACCCTGATGGTCGGAGCCATGCAAATCATGAATTCAACTATGACAAGAGTATTAGAAGAGACCAGATCTATTGGAATGATTAAATCTATCGGCGGACAAAGAAGCCAAGTCCTTCAAATCTTCATAACTGAAGCATTAATTATGTCCGCTATCGGTGGTATCTTAGGTTGTCTTTTATCAGTCGTTGGGGTTACAATACTTTCCGAATTCATAGGAAAAATATCAACATTCGGGCTTCCTTACGAATTTCCCTGGTGGTTATTTGTAGTTGGTATCTCTATGAGCCTAGGAATTGGTTTTATCTCGGCTCTATATCCTTCATGGCGTGCAGCTAGCGTGAAACCAGTTGAGGCACTCAGATACGAATGAGAATTTAAAATTCTCTTTTTCTTCATTTTTTATTTCTATCATGATTACGTTATGGTGAAAAAAATGGTCAAAAACATGATTGAACTAAAGAGAGTTAGTAAAATCTATGATTTAGGTAAAATAAAAGTTCAAGCGCTTCGAGGAGTAATACTTAATATTGAAGAACGGGAGTTCAGCGTTATTATGGGGCCAAGCGGTTCTGGAAAAACTACTTTATTAAATATGGTTGGTGCATTAGATCGACCAACATCTGGACGGGTATTTGTTGATGGAGCAGATATTACTGATTATGACGAAGGAAGACTTGCTCATTATAGAGGACGTAAGATAGGTTTCGTATTTCAATTTTTTAATTTATTACCCTTATTGACCGCCCGCGAAAATGTCGAGATGCCGATGTTATTTGCAGGTGATTTATCTGCGACTGAAGCTCGAGAGAAGGCTAAAGAGCTTCTAAACCTTGTTGGGCTTGGAGATAGGATGAATCATAGACCAACGGAATTGAGTGGAGGGCAACAGCAACGTGTATCTATAGCTCGTGCATTCTCAAATGATCCAGCACTGATTTTATGCGATGAGCCAACTGGAAGTATAGATACAGCTACAGGTGTAGAAGTTCTAAGGTTAATGAAAAGATTAAATCGAGAACTTGGTCAAACATTTGTAATTGTAACACATGATCCCGGAGTTGCAGGAGTAGCTTCACGTTCAATTTATGTAATAGATGGTAACATTTCTTTAGATGTTCCTCCTGGCGTTTCACCTCCTTCTGATCATATTGCTAAAAGGATGTATGAGACAACCCAAGCTAAGATAGCTAAGCTCGAGGCCTCTAAGAGGGAGTTGCAATTATATAAGGCTGAGTTTGCGCTATTTTTAAAGCGAAAAGATGAGCTTGACCCAATTTTATTTAGAAAGGCCAGAGAAGATTATGTAAATAGAATTACACAGCTTCAGCAAAGGATAATGGCAGAAATTACTTCAACTAAAGAGGTATTCATTTTTGACCAATTTAAACAAAAGAGGAATGATTCAAATGAATAAAAAAATTAAAAAAACAGTTCATTATTCGAGTTTGATTTTACTCAGTTTTCTAATAATTTTTTCTATTATAAGCAGATCAACAATAACCCCAGTTCAATTTGAGCCCTATTCTTTGAACAATATTGAGCATGATGATGGCATAAGCATGCAGTCTGCCAAAACAGGTAATATTGAAGATGTTACAGTATCAAAGTCAGAAATAATAACTGCTGAATACAATGCTATTGGAGAATTACAAAAAAGTTCTACACAAATTAATATTGAGCTTTTTAACAATCATACCGAGAAAGTAATTATTGATTTTTTTGATCGTGTTGAAGGGGGATCTGACGTAAGTCTAACTGAAGAAACTAAAAAAATAACTCAAGAAGAAAATTTTACTATAACCAATGAACATGGGCTATTACTATTAAATTGGGAACACCTAGAGATTGAAAAGGAAAAGTCAGTTTCATTAAGTTACTTAGTTGATCAAGACAAAGATCTTCCTGTAAACCTCAGCATTAATTATGCAGTAAATGAAGAAACAGAAGAACCAGTTAGAAAAGATGGTACTTTTAAATTGCATACATATTTAAATGACAATTTAACAATCTCGATAACCCTAACTAACAACGGTGAAGGATTATTTGTAACTACTGACACTGTCCAGCCAATTAATATAGTCATGGTTACGCTAGCACTTCCATTTGAGGTTTTGGGAGAGCCTAGATATACAACACCTCCAATAATGAGCAATGAGATTAGTGGTGTTAATCAAATTACCTTTGTCGGACTTTTAGGTGATGATCCAGTTACTTTTAATATAACTGTTCAAATTTTAGAGGGAGGTGGTTGGGGACTTCTTGAGTTTGAACCTCTTCGGATAGATATAATAAGAAGTCCAGAAGTGTTTTATGCCGCTATTAGTGCATTAAATGCAATGTTAGGATTAATCACGGGATTAGAAGGGTACTGGGCATATTTGACGATAGAATCAATGCTAGATCAGGTTACAATGTTGTCCCCATTACTCGAATTATTAGTAGGAATGTTGATGACGGATTATACAGTATTTAATACGATTCTGAATACGCTAGTTCATATTGAAGGTTTTACAATTACTGAATTATTAGATAATATGATTAATGGACCGGGTTTAATTAGAAATTTGTTAGCTTTAGAAAATATACGAGGAATATTAAATTCATCATTTTTGGTTGGATATCCTTTTGGAGAGGATATTATATCAGATGAATTAGATTTAATTGAAAATTCCACGGTTCAAGCAATTGGTTCACAATTACTTACTTTATTGGGAAACCCTGTTGATATAGAATTATATAATTTTTCAGAGGCTGAAAATAACCTATGGGATAGTTCTCAATTTGCAGGAAATCTTTCTGCCATAGTGGTTAGTAATGATTTAGACAATGATAGCGTTTCTGAAATTATCGTTGCATATAATTGGACACAAGCCAGTAAGGATTACACTAATATCTCTATATTTCAAAAACAAGGAGACCAATATCTATCAATTTGGGATTCACCTTCATTAAATGGAACAGTTATCAATAAATGCATTGGGACTGGCGATTTTGATCAGGACAATGACAAAGAATTATTTGTTGGATTTACAGATAACGATGGAAAGGGAAATTTAACTATATTTGAGTTTAATACGACACTCGATTTGAGTATTTACGAATCCTATAATATTACATTTCAAAACGGTGGAATTTCATCGCTTTTAGTGGAAGATGGTCTTAATTTGGATAAAGATGCTAATGAGGAGTTTGTTGTTGGTTTAGATAATGGTTCGGTTTATGTTATTAATGGTAGTTGGGAAAGTGAAACCATTAATTGGTCTAAAAAATGGTCAAAAAATATTGATGGTTCTTGTTATTCTCTTGCTCATGGAGATACGGACCAGGATACACGTGAGGAAATTCTATGTTCAAATAGTACACAAATTTCTATATTTGAAAATACCAGTTTGGGCTTTATGCCATTGAAAAATCTATCAAATTATAATTTAGATATGATAACTGGTGATTCTGATTTTGATAATTATATAGAAATAATTACATGTAATGAAACTTGGATTAATGTTTTTAAACCTGTTATTTCTACCCAAGTAATAAATAATAATACTGATCCTACTCAAACAATCATAATCAGAACTTTAGAGGGATATACAAATACCGCAGCCATCAATATTAGTTCAGAAATTTCTAATGCTACGTTTATTACTAATTTATTATTGGAAGATTTTGATTTAGATAATAGAACGGAAATTGTTGCCGCTAGTGAAAATGGAAGTATTTTCTTTTATGAAAGTATTGGAAACAATAAATACACTAGGATATTAGAATATACTTTAAACACAACCGAATACGGGATTAAAGAATTAACAACAGGAGATGTAGATGGTGATGGCTATTCGGATCTAATTATAATGGGAAAAGATGATAAATTCCACATAATTTTAAAAGCATTTGATATATATGATTTAAATTTACGAGTTTTTGCCAATTTATCAATGACTAGTGAATCAACAACTAATTTATATGTAGAGATCCGGTTACAGAATGTTTTTATTACACATCCACCAAGATATGAAAATTTAACTTACATATATAATGGGACTGGTCCATCTTTATATCAAATTACCAATAATATAATAGAAAACACCACTTCAATAGATGAACAGAATACTAATGTAACTTATCCTATTAGTGCTAAAACGTTAGATCCATTAAGTGGAGTTGTTGGAGTATGGAATCGATCTGAATTCAACTATACAACCGGGCAACCAATTAAAAAAATCCCACCAGTAATTAATTTTTTTTACGGCGATCCTCTAAATCCAGCTGATGATGGAACTTTTTCAGGAAATAACATTACTTTCGGTAAAAATATAACTCCGATGGACTTAGTAGTTAATTATTCATATTATATCTTCCCCAATCCTTTGTTTGGATTTAATATGACAACCGTTCCGCCATATGAATATTCATTTCCAGGACAAAATCAAACCTTACCTGCAATATATCCCTTCATAGCGCATTTATTTGATATAAGAACTAGTCCATTGATTAGAATCATAGGAAATCTTACGATGTCTTTATCTAAGCAAATGTTAGTGTTAAATTCCTCTATTTCACCAGATATTGGACCATATAAACCAATAATTTTTCTTTCACAATTCGATCTCATAAATTTATTTTCTTCTTTTGATGAGATGTTAAATTTAACATCGTCACCCTTTGAACCCGCTCCATCAATTGATATACCATTACCTACCGATCTTCCAGTCGATATAGATCTCTTGAGTCAACTTGGTAATTACGAATTTTTAACTCAGTGTAAAATATTTACAGATCCCAGGGTACATTCGAGATTTGTTACAAATATAACAATTCGTGAAAGCCCCTCCCTTCTAAACCAAATATTAGATATTTTTTCCCTTCAATCATTATTGGGTTTAGAAGATTATGCAATTTTCCAAAATTACACACAATATTCTGACTTCCCAAAGGGATTAAATTTGAACCCTATTTTAATTAAGGATATTAATAATGATGGTGAAAATGATACGATTGTAGCAGTAAATGGGTTCTATCCTACCTATGAGATTAGGGCGTTAAACAGCAGCAATCGTGCTCTTTTATGGGATTATAGAACAGAAGGTCCTATTCTAAATATGTCATTTGATGGAGATACTATTTTAAGAGCCTCTGTGTTAAACATTGATAATCAATGGCTTATGGCAAATGAGAGCCAAAATTCGACAATATATACTCGAAATCAATTAGAAAGTCGGACATCAATCGATAATCTCACCGTAGAAGTTAGATATAATATAAGTACTTATGAGGCCCAAGCAATAATTGGAGTTTGGAATAGAAGTGAATTCAATTTCACAACTAATAAAACGCTTCCTACGGCTATTAATTATTATAATGAAAGTGCGGGGGCCTATTTCGTTGGAAGAACAATTCATTTAAGTACTAATTTAACTTCTAATCAAACAGAACTTGTAATAAATTATACTAAAAAGAGTCCCACTACAATTACAATGGATTTTTATCCAAAAACGGTAATAGGAGTATGGAATGAATCTGATCAGACGGGTATAAATTATTTTCCAGGAGGTTCAATTAGTGGGAAAAGTATTACATTAGGAAGGGATTTGGATGCACCTAATGCAACAGTATTTGTAAAATATTACTATTATTCAAATGCAAGTTCATTTACCTATCTTTTTAATTTTTCAGGAGATTTAATTGATTCGAAAGAGAATCTATTAAATGAAATACAATTCTTTAATGGAACAATTTACATTAATCATACATATATTGGACCAGACCAAGGGATAATTCAAACACCAGTTATCCTCAATTGTTCAAACGCTACAAACAAAAATAATTATCTACTATTAATATTTACAGAAGAATCAATTAATGGGATAAATGGAGTTTTGAGACCTCAAAATTTAATAGAAAATCAGACTTCAATTGATAATCTCACCGTTGAAGTTAAATTTAATATTAGTAGGGTATTTGGGGTTTATAATAGAAGTGAGTTCAATTTCACGGCTAATGAACCATTACCTACAGCTTTTAATTATTATAATGAGAGTGCAGGAGCATATTTTAATGGAAGCAGGATTTATCTAAGCACTAATTTAACTTCTAATCAAACAGAACTTGTAATAAATTATACAGAAGAGCATGAATTGTTATTATTCTTCAATAATACAGATAATCAAAATAAGGCATGGGAAATTTCTTCAGGTTGGATAGGAGAGTCATTTCAAGTCACAGACATAAAGAATGATGGTAATAAGACACTACTCTTTGTTAACATAAATGGAATTTTATTTTCTCATGATCTAATAAATGGTTCAAATCTATGGGATAGTCAATTGGGAATGGGTATTGTAACTAAATTTGTGGCTAGAGATGTCGATAATGATGGGATTAAAGAAATTATTGTTGGATCAGGAAATAGGAGAATATATATGTTTGAAGGAGATACAGGAGAATTTCTATGGAGTTATGAAACTAATGGGCCTATTAACGATATAGTAATAGAAGATCTTGATTTAGATGGAAAAAAAGAAATCCTTGCTGCCTCTAGTGACAATAACCTTTATTCACTAAATAGGACAAACGGTCAGCTTTTATGGATCTATAATATTACTGGTGATATAAAGAGTATTACAGTAGGAGATGTAACTAATGATAGCATACCAGAAATAATAATTGGGTCAGATGAGAATTTGGTATATTGCTTAAATGTAACAGATACTTCAAATATTGCGATTCTTTGGACACATCAAATAACTGGACAAATTCCTACATTTCAATTTCTTACAACTGAAGATTCAATAACACTCCATTATGATTTAAGCGATAGATTATTTGAGATGATGTACGAGGATTTAGATGAAGTTATGGGAGATTTTATGGGCATGGATACAGATATGAATCTCGGACTCGATTCTATGTTAGATTTCGGAATGGAGGGGATGGATGTTGATCTTGAAGATTTAGCTGATGTTCAACTTCCTAGTGGAATAGGGTTATTTAATTTAATGATTTATCAGATACAAACTATTATGTCATTAGATGAAGTTGGGCAAGTTACCTTAGCTCAGAGAGAATATACGGGTAAGCCTGAAGTTAGGGAATCTGGATACACTCCAAATTATGAGGTAATTCAAAAAAATACCACAGCATACATTGACCTTGATAATAGAGATTTGTATTGGTTTGAAATCTACAATAATGATAGCAAAGATTTATTAAGATTAAATTATTTTGCGATTATTTTAAAAGAAGATAACCGTTCTATAGCAATGAACCAATGTAGGTTTTACATATGGAATGGGGAAGATTATATTAATATTTTGGACAATGATTATTACAATATGACTCTAGATATGCTAGATTTAACTTATGACAATGAGTCAGGTGAATTAAGATTTAAACCCTTTATAGAAATTGATCCATTTATACAAGAAAATGCCACAATTGATTGGAGAGGTAGAATTATTTTCCTTGAAGTTAGAGATCTTAATGGGACACTTAATATTTCATATTGGGCAGATGTTTCTGTTATTCATCCAAAAGTAACCTATGATATTGTATCTACGACGTTTTCATATTCACTAACTTATCCAGTTTTTCAAGTTTATACGATAAAAGTTCCATTTTTACCTTTAGTACCTCCAGAAGCATCATATTTTGAACAACTATTAGCTGATCCCCTTTTCTATATTATCTTTATCGTATTTTTTGTCTTATTTATAGAATGGTACTATTTTAAAAAACGCACATCCTATGAAATTCAAAGATTAGCATATAAAAATTTGATTATATGGTTAAAGAGACGACAAAAGATGTGGAAGAGATCGGTAAAGCGGGGTACAATGAGTAAGATTCGGTATAACAACTTGAAAAATTTTAGAGCAAGACTCGGAGAGGAAGTTAGACCCAGATGGTATACTGATGAATGTTTTGATAAACTAAAGAGAAATATGTTTTTCGATATGACATTTTCGTCTCTTTTATTGCTACCATTTTGGAGAAAATTAGGTAAACCAAGCAGATTGGCAGCTGTACTTAATTCTATGTTTTCAGCTGTATTTTCCCCAAGCATCAATGCAGCTAGAAGAACTGGTAGTTGGTTGAAGAAAAGAATGAAAAAGAAACCTAGAAGAGATAAGAAGAAAAGAGATAAACTAAAAGTTGTATTATTTGGAGAATCTGAAAATCATAATGACTAAAAAAATAATATACTGTTGGAGTAGATTTAATGCTAAAAAAGAAAGGTCTTCCAGATTTTTTTACATTTGAAGGAAAAATATTCTATTTTCTTTCAAAACATAGATATGTTGGAGTTCCTGCTAATAAAATTGCTAAAGAATTCAAATTGACTCTATTAGAGTTATTACAATTTATAATTACATTATACGAAAAAGGGCTAATAACGTTGCTTAAAGAAGGAAAAACAATTGGCGACGATGTATGGGATGTTGCCTCAGATTTAAGAAAGAAAGACCCCGATATTCAAAAGATCATTAATACAACAAAATATTTAGAAAAATCCCTTGATGATAGATTAAAAGAACTGAAAGAATTGGCAGACAAGAGGGAAATCGAAAAAATCAGAAAATTAAGAGAGCTTCCTTGATAAAATCAAAATAATATTCATAAGATAATTTTAAAATAAATAAATTCTGTAATATGTTTTTATAAAAACTAATCAGAAAATCTAAACGAGAAGATAAATATGACTTTAGCTTTAGAAGGCATACGGGTTTTAGACTTGACAATGTT
>JABXJV010000406.1 GCA_013375355.1 Candidatus Helarchaeota archaeon | reverse complement strand
GGTTATTAGAATAAACAAACATACTAACAATAATACAGGTGCAATAAAATAAGAAGACAATACAATCAAAAGATATGCAGATATTCCTAAAAATAAACTTGCACCATAAATATAAAAAACAGTTTTCTTATACCCAATTTTCATATTAAGAAGATAATGATGGATATGTTTTTTATCCCCTCTGAAGGGATGCACACCGGCGACTATTCTTCTTGCAAAAGAAAGAACAGTATCTATAATTGGAACACCGAGGACTATTATCGGTATAAAGACCGCTGGAGAATTCGGAAAGCGAAAAAAGCTATCAATTGAAATGCAGGCAATTATAAAACCAATAAACTGGCTTCCAACATCCCCCATAAAAACCTTTGCTGGATTAAAATTGTACCGTAAAAATGCCAATGTTGTTCCTAATAATAGAAACGAGAGAATAATAGCAGAAAAATCACCTAATTTATGTGCAATCGCAATGAAGGTTATAGATACAATCACTCCCACTCCTGCAACAAGGCCATCGAGCCCATCAATAAGATTGAACGCATTTGTTATTCCTGTTATCCATAAGATTGTCACGGGTATCGAAAATATACCAAGTGATAGGTCGTTCCCGAATGGATTTGAAATAAAATTTATTCGGTATCCAAAGTAGATTACAATCAAAGAAGCGGCTATCTGAAATGCAAATTTTTTCCAATAATTTGCCCCTTTAATATCATCATATATACCCTCAATAAGTATTAAAAGCGAACCAATAATAATACCAAAAAAGTGGTTAAAAAAGTTTTTATCAATAAATGAAAAAGAATACTTTGCAAATAAGAGCCCGACTAAAAAACCGAAGAATATACCCAATCCTCCAAGCGTTGGAATATAACCTTTATGAATTGAATGTTCACTTGGTAAAGGGTCAATCCTGTATCTCAGCCCCAATTTGATTATTAGAGGCATTATAAGAAAGGTAGCAATAAAAGATACAAGAAATATAAGAATTATTCCGACCATTGGTTTAATAAAATTATTTTTTCAATTCATGAATGACTTTTTCAAGCATTTTCATCACAACTTCATCAGAATACTTCTGCTCGACCAGTTTTCTACCGCCTATTGAGATTTTTCTTCTTAAATCTTTGTTTTCTACCAGAGTTAAAATCTTTTCAGCAAACTGGGAGTCATCATCCGCTACAAGAATCCCTTCATCTGGAACTGCATCAATCCCTTCAAGTCCTATAGTAGATGTAACTACAGGCGTTCCAGAAGCCATTGATTCCAAGATTTTATTTTGTATTCCAGAGCCAGTCCGCATCGGGCAAACTGAAACAGCAGCTCTCCTTAAATAAGGGCGAACATCATTTACCTCTCCTGTAACTACAACATTCTTATTCCTGCTTAACGAAAAAATCCTTTTCGTTGGATTTGCTCCAACTATGTAGAACTTAACATCAGAGCGTTTTTTTAATATCAAGGGAAATATTGCATCACAAAAATAGATAACCGCATCATTATTAGGATAGGTTCTCAAATTACCTACAAAAACAATACAATTGATATCATAACTATTATCACAATAAGAAAAATACTCAATATCTACTCCATTTGGTATTATTTCAATACCTTCTGTCTCTGCATAGCTGTTAAGATATTTTTTATCAATCTCTGAAACGAGGAAATTTCTGTTAAAATCCTTAATTATTTCGGTTTCATACTTCAAAACACGTTCTTTTTCTAATCTGCTAATCAGATATTTCAATCCCTTTTGATATTTAATACTTCTCTTATAATTCAGCGAAATGGCATCGGTCAGGTCAAGAATTTTTGGAACCTTTTTAAATTCTCTCACATACTCTGCCATCCTGATAAGGTGAACAAATATCAAATCAAAGTTTTCTATCTCCTTCTCTATTAATCTTCTCATTTTCTCAGAACGGTAATAGTAAACCTGAAGAGGCAATTTGCCAAACAGACCTATTATACAATTTAAATATGAAATATAAGAAGGAAGATAAATTATTTCAATCCGAGAAAAATATTTTCTATAAACTTTAATTTCAGAAACTTGAAATTTATTATCTATAAATAGAAATAATGTAATAGAATGTTCATTTGATAAAAATTCGAGAAATTTAAATACCCTGAGTTTATCACCACCTATAGGAGGAAATGGGAGTCTCGATGTTAAAAATAGAATGTTCATTTATATGCATTATTAATTCTGAATTAACAGAAAATTGTAATACGAAAGAAATTTTTTTGCAAGCGACCTCAAGCCATCGAAAGAGCGAATTAATTTCTAATGTAATTTTATTGAAATTTTGGTTATTTTCAGAGATTGCCATGTCGCTCGGCTCCTCGCAATGACAGGAGGGAGCGAGATTTCTTGACTTCGTACTGAATATTCGGGGTCGCAATGACAAACAAGCGACACTAAATATTACTAATTCGATTTAAATAATTTCTTCTATAATTAGTTACAAGAATTCAATATAATAATTTTTATAATTAAATGCTATATACTTTAAAAATAATTTTTTTTCCCTAGTTACTCTTTTAAAAATAAAAAATAGAGATTATGTATGTTAAATTTTTTCAATATGATAAGCGGAAATTATATTATTTAAATTTTTTATGATGGAACGGCAAAAAGTGGATTCCCACTTTCGCGGAAATCCACTTTTTGCCATATCATTTTTTATAGAATCTTAAAACAAATCCATCGGGGTCTATTGGGAGAGTAGGTTTTACATTCAAAATTAAGGTATCACTTTCTAAAATGGAAGTCCAGGAAAGTCCCATGTAAAATTTCAATATTACTCGATTGCTTCTTATTCTATATACTCCCCCTCCTTTTACTATGAATCCATCGCTTCTCCTCACATTAATTGACCAACCTTTGTCGTCGAATGTAATACTGCCAGATATATCGGGCGGAAGCCAGGTTCTTTCTTCTTTTGTCGCTACGTTGTAAAAACGTGAATCTGCTATCTCCCATTTCCCTATTAACTTCTCTCTCTTCTTCTCATTTGAACAGAATATAATTAACAAAATGATAGATAATGCTGTTATCTTTTTCATTATTCAACCTATTATCATTATTTGAAAAATTGGCTTAACTAACAATTATTTTAAAATTATAAATAAATGTATTTAATATTATGTTTTAAAAGGTGTGTTGGTGACAACACCAACAACAGCTCTAAAAGGGCAAAACAATGTTCTGTCCCTATGTTAAATAGATTTTAAAAGTAATTTAAAGGATAATCGTTATTATCAGATAAAAAAATTTTTCATAATCTCTGATAATTGACAGTTTTCTGAAAACCTTCTACTCTGAAGAGTTCATCATTATCAACAAATTTTTTTATATTATCCAAAGATAACTGCTTAAAATAAATAGGTTTAATAAAATTATCTTTTATATATCCACTAAGTTTATTTTTCAACTTTCTGTCTTTAAATATTATCTTTTCAATCCCGGTATGGGGATAAACCCGAATAGCATAACTTACTCCAACTGTATTTGGTCTATTATTTTTAAAGAATTGTATAACATTATTAACTGAATTTTTTGTCTCATAAGGAAACCCGACAAGCAAATCGACTGCTAATTTTATTCCATATTCTCTGGAGTATTTTATAATATTTTTTAAATCATCAAAAGAATAGGGGCTCTTCGTATCCGAACATCTATAGCTATCAACGCTTAATGTAACAATTTCTGCTCCCGATTCTTTTAATAGTTTAAAATACTGTTTATTATAAGGGACAGGTTTCATGTATAGAGCCCATTTTATACCAATATTTTCTTTAATCAGTTCTTTTAAAAATCCTTCGGAAAATTCAAGGTTAAGATTAAATTCACTGTCACACAGATGAAACTTCTTGTAGCCCATATCAGAAATAATTCTTATCTCCTCTATAACGTTTTTTATATTTTTGTGTATTATCCTTCTATTAGCCTCTGAGCAAAAGATACAATCACCGCTGCACCCTTTTTGTGTTTCGAAGCCAGCAATACCATCCTCATCAAAGTATCTTTTATAATCAAAATGTTTTCCTCTTATGTAAAACAAATTTTTATCAATCCCGAGTTTAAAACCATCAATCATCTTATAATAAGCATTGGATTTTTTTATATCACTTAGAAGCTTTAAAATTGCATTTTCGCCGTATCCAAATACACCATAATCTCCTCCAACATATTCTAAAATCTCAGCAGGCATAATAGAGAAACCTGAACCACCAAGTATGACTGTTTTGTTATATCTATCTTTTATATATAACACTATATCCTTAATTTCTTCAATGAAACACTCATCCCTTCCGTAAACCGATGGGTCAACATTTCTAATTGTAACACCTACTATTTCTGGTTCATACTCTCCAAAATGACTATCAATATCACTATAAATATCATTACTGAAGCATAAATCAAGAATTTTTACATCATAGTCGTTGTTTTCGAGAATTGTTACTAAATATTCCAGACCAATAGGAATAGCAGGCGGAAATCTACATCGATTTGTATTAATTAATGTTACTCTCATATATATTATTTTCCAATTTAGTTATTCAAATATAATAATTTATTACATAATATCAAAAAAGTTTTTAAAATCATAAATTAAATTTTTCTTAAAAAATAATTTTAAAATAATATTTTTTTATTGAAAAATATATTATCAATTTATATATTGAAAAAGGTCATAATTTCCTCAAACTTATAAACTCTTGGTCTGCCGTAAAAGGAAACGAATGATAAAAAATTACTTATTGGGTTATTTGTCTCCCTCCAGTTCAATCAACGAGTAAGGAAACGTAAGAGTCAGAAGCAAATTTAAGATTTGATTTATTTTTTTATACCAAATATGTAAAAACTAATGAAAAAAACCACCTTAATATTAATATTCACACTAATCTTTAATCTAACACCCGGATTAATAAAAATTAAAATCACTGCTCATCCTGAAAAAAATAAAAAGATTGAATTTTTGAGAAAAGGGGATTATTATTGGTTTAAGAACAGCAATGTGATTTTAAGATTTGATGAAAAAATGGCTTGCAGAATCTATTATTATACCGTGAAGAAAATAAAATTGCTAAAGACCTCCGAAATTTTCACTCCTTCAAATTTTTTATCTCCGGATGGTGAATTGATTTCGGATTTTAAAGCAAAAACTTATGCAATAGAAAAAGTAAATACACCATTGAGGAAAGGTAAAAAATTCACACTAATTGGAGAAACAGCCGAAGAATCCAAACATAAAATTCAAAAGAAGATTGATATCGAATTATATGAGAACTATCCTGAAACCATTTATTTTT
>JABXJV010000405.1 GCA_013375355.1 Candidatus Helarchaeota archaeon | reverse complement strand
CAAAGCAATTCCAATTAATCTTGACGAAACCAAAAATATTCCACAGGACGCAAAACTTTCAAAAATGCTCAAACCATTTATAGATAAATCCAAGGAATTAATGGGAGAAAAAATCGGAGAAACATTAGGTCCACTTCCATTGAGAAGATACCAAGAATCAGCACTTTTCAACTTAATAACCGATGCAGTCAAACTATACACAGATGCTGATGTTGTCATTCAAAATGTTGGAGGCGTTCGCGATGGATTTAAAGTCGGTCCAATAACTCGAGGCGATGTTTATTCCGCAATCCCTTTTAATAACGAAATTTTTGTCTTCGAGATGAAAGGTGCTGAACTGAAAGAAATATTGGAGTTTGCCGCTTCACAATATGGAGTAAACGGTTTCGCACAGTTAAGTGGAGCAAGATGGAGCATAGATACTAATTCTAAAAAAATTCTAAATCTAACCGTTGCAGGTCTGTCTATCTTATCTGAAAAAATTTATGAAGTTGCTACTCTTGATTACCTTGTTGAAGGCGGGGATGGATATATATTCTTCAAGAAATTGAGCAATCAAAATTTCTTTGAAACAGGATTATTTAATCGCGAAATCTTAACGCAGTATATAACTGAGAAGAAAAGAATTATTCCACTTCTTGATGGTCGCCTCCAACTCGTAAAAATGCCTATTGGCAAGTTATTCCTGCATAACCATAATAAGTAGGGGCTTAACGTGTTAAGCCCCTACAATTTTTAAATACACACTGTAAAAATCAATCCTTAACAATAATTCTAATGCTATTCTTTTGATTCCATTTCTTTTCTAAATTCATCTATTTTCTGTTTTGTCTTTTCTGAACGATAGGGATATAAATTTTCAGGTATTAGTTTATCCATTTGTTCCAATACAAATTTTGCTTTAGTAAAATTTTTTTCATTATAAAAATGAAATAAAATTTGCATAAAACATGTTCGATAGTTCTGAATGTAAGGATTAAGGATTTTTCTTCCTTTTGCATTGGGATTCATTGTTTCTTTAAAACTGTATTCTGAAAAAAGATTTGAATATAATTTTTCAGGATTGATTTCTCTATCCTTTTCTGAAATCAATCGAAGT
>JABXJV010000404.1 GCA_013375355.1 Candidatus Helarchaeota archaeon | reverse complement strand
ATTTGAGTATATATAGGAATTTTTAAACCACAAAAATATTTAGCTCCAGTTTGAAAGCAAGAATAAAATTGAAATAAATATAAAGATAAGTTAATTGAAAAAAATTTTTACGATGAATTTTGACTAATATATATTTAATCCCAAATATATTTAAAGCCATATAGAATTATAAAAAAATAGATTGAAAGATGTGTTTCTAAATTTTTACGCATAATGTTTTGAGGGTGTTGTACCAAGACCATGTACAATATAATTATTGTAAAAAATGCAATAATTGTAAGATAACTCATTAAAGACAATTTTTCTTTTGGCATCAAAATAAATTATAAAAATTCGATTTTAAAAAGATTATTGCATATGGTTTTATTTCTTCTACGGATTTTTATAAAATATATTTATTTTACCGAAATTAAACCTTTATTTATTTAATTCTTTTTTTATTATACTAATAAGAGCTGATATATCTTCATCATTAGGTGATATTTCTAACCCCTTTTCTAAACACTCCAGAGCTTTTTCATAATTCTTTAAATTATCATAAGCAAGTGCTAAATGATACCAAGTACTTAAATGCCTAGGATCTATTTCACTGGCTTTAGTATAACATTCGACAGATTTTTGAAAATCTTCCAATTTTAAATATGCATACCCCAAGTTATTCCAAGATGATACATCATGTAAGTTGATTTCAATAGCTTTTTGGAAACATTCAGCAGCTTTTTTATAATTTTCTAAATATCCATAGATAATTCCCATATCATTCCAAGCATTTTTATATAAAGGGTCAATTTCTATTGCTTTTTCAAAGGATTTAATTGCTTTTTTATAATTTCCTAAATCAGAATAATTGTTACCTAGACGATGCCAAGCCATATTAGCTTGCGGATTGAGGGTAATTACCTTTTGATAACATTCAATCCCTTTTTCGAGATTTCCTAATTTACTATAAGACGTTCCCATATGATAAAAAGCAATAGGATAAATAGGGTCAATTTCTAATGCTCTTTCATAATATTCAATAGCTTTTTTATAATTTTTTGCTTTTTGATAATTGAAACCTTCTTTAGTCCATTCCTTAGCGGTTTTCTCCTTCGACATTTAAATTTCCTTTTGAATCTTATTTAAGTGATTTTAATCAATTTAATCTTTTTTTAATTTATTTCTTATTTTTTCGCCATTTCATTTTATCTTCTAATTTTTTACCAAAGGGATTATCTTTCTCTTTTATATTTTTAATAATTTCTTCATGTTCAGGCATAATAAATCCTTGTTGAACTGCTTTTTCTCGTACTTTTTGATTTAGATCATAAATATTTATTCCAGAAGGACAAGTTTCGGTGCATTGTTTGCATTGAGCGCATACATATAATCCTGCTTTTACAGCTTCTTCTATACCTTTAATAAATGCGGTCTTTACAATCCCAATAGGACCACGAGCAATTTTTGATCCAAAGGTTCCTAATCCTATATAATTACATATTAAACATGAAAGAAAACAGGCCCCGCAATTAATACAATATAATAACTCCTTAAAGCTTTCTTTTAACGCTTCAGTTCTGTATTGATCTACTAAAACGACATGAACTTCTTTTGCACCGTGCATACCAAGTACTTCTCGACCTTGGATATCTCCTGTTCGACTTGGACCTCTAATAAATGATATATAAGCACCTCTAAGACTTATAGTATTTTCAGCAACTTTACAGACTTCAACTGCATCTTTCCAAGTAGGGACTATCTTATCAATGCCAGCAATGCAAATATGTTTTTCAGGAAGACGAGTAATTAAGGAAATATTACCCTCATTTTCGATTAATCCAATCATTCCTTCTTCAGCAACTATTACATTAGCTCCTGTAATTCCAACATTCGCTTTTAATATTTTTTCTCGAATTCCTATTCTAGCTATTTCTATTATAGCTTCAGCAGTTGGCTCTACGTCTTTGTTATATTGTTTTGAAAAAGCAGCTGCAATATCAACAGGCATTAAATGAACTCCCGGGCCCATGGGATGGCTAGGTCGAGCTTTCATTAATTGAACAATACGATCACCAAGATCAGTTTCAATAATTTCAATTCCCTTCTCTTCAAACTTATCAGGTAGACCTATTTCTTTCGCTGTATTTGATTTTGACTTTACAACCATTTTCTCCTCTCCCACAACATCTAATATATAAGTTAATGCATCTTCTGCAGTTTTTGCATAATAAACATTGCAGTCTACTGCTTCTAACATTTCAGTTGCTTGTTTTACTAATTCGTCTAAATGTTCTATTGAATAACGTTTAATTTTCTTAAATTCTTCAAATTGAGGCTTTAACTTTTTAATTCTTTCAATAATACTAGAAGCTCCCAATTGTAAGAGTGTAGTTATTCTACTGCTTTCTTCTATTTCTTTATCAATAATATTCATTAAATCCTCATAAATTGACATTTTCTTCACCTATCCATCTTCTTCCAATAAAGTAGGTGTTAAATTTAAAGCAAATGCTACCAATTCTATCAAATCAATAGGGATACTTTTTGCTCCTAAAAGTTCTTTTACGGCTCGGAAATTATAATAACAAGCTGGACAAGTCGTAATCAAATAATTGCGTTTTGCTTCTTTTAAAATACTTTTTGTTAAAATATTTCTTAATTGAACATAAGGAATTCGAATTGGTCCACCACAACATTGAGTATACTCCAGATTTCTTTTTAATTCCTTAAATTGAATACCTGGAATTGATTTAATAATAAATCGCGGATCTTCATAAATTTCCATATGACGTCCAAGTTCACATGGATCATGATATGTAGCCTTAATTTGGACTTCTTTCTTAAAAACTATTTTCTTTTCTCGTATAAGGTTAGCAAGAAGTGTTGTATAATGTAAAATTTCAATTTTTTTATCAAAACTAGGGTCGATTTTAGTGTATTCTTTTTTAAATGCTAAATAACATTCAGGACAATTTGTAACTATTCTCTTAATCCCAAGATTTTTAAAGTATTCAATATTTTTTTTCACTTTTTCTTCTGCTTCACTGGATTGACCTATTTTGGATAAGACCCCGCCACAACAAGGTTCATCATCAAAAGTACCGTATTTTACTCCATATTTAGCCAATATCTTTGTCATTAATTCCGCAGCTCTAGGATATGAATAGGAAATTGTACAACCCACAAAAAACATATTGGAATTTTCTTCTGACAAGGTTATCACACCATAAATTCTAAGTTTTTCCTTTCTTTATTGTTACATTTGTAAAACAATTTAATATACTAAAATAAAATTGTTATATTAAGTATAAGTAGAATGGTTTTCTTACCAATAAATTAGTATTTCAATTCATTTAATAAAGATTAAGGAGATCTTTTATGAATCAAGATGATATTTACAATAAGTTAGTCAGTATTTGTGGTAAAGATGATGTTTCTATTGATGATGCTGATTTGATAGCTACTGGTGATTGGATAGCTAAAGGTTTGGAGGCTATTTATAAAGATATTAGTTTTAAAGCTGGATTTTTAGTAACTCCAAAAAATAAAGAAGAAATTATGAAAATTTTACAATTAGCAAACGATAAAAAAATTCCAATAATCCCTCGAGCTGCTAACACATCTTACGGAGGACAGGTTTTACCAGTTTATCCAAATACGATTATGATGGATTTTGGAAAACATATGAATAAAATTTTAGAAATAAATTTAGATGAGGAATTTTGTGTTGTTGAGCCAGGGGTTGAATTTTGGGTCTTGCAACATGAGTTAGCAAAAAAAGGATATTTCTTTCCAGCCGAACCAGGTAGCGCTTTTGCTTGCATGCTTGGGGGAATGGTTGGCAATAATGCATCTGGTGCGACTAGTTTCCGTTTTGGAACCACGAGAGATTATACTAAGGGTTTAGAAGTAGTTCTTGCAAGTGGAAAAGTAATTAAAACTGGAAGCCACCGCAAGGGTACTGAAAAATCAGTTTCGGGATATGATCTGACTTCTCTTTTTGTTGGCTCCGAAGGAACACTTGGAATTTTTACAGAAATTACCTTAAAAATTCAACCTTATCCAAAACATGAAGTTTCAATTGTGGTCGCATTTGGCGATTTGGATAAATGTTTTTACGCAATTGATAAAATACGAGGGATGGGTTTAAATTTAGCGCTTCTAGAATATGCAGATGAAATGACATTGGATGGAATGAATAAAAATTTCAAATTTCAGTTGAAACAAGGTAAGATAGAAAAGAAAATGAAGGTCCCCAAAAAAGCTGGAACTATATTAATTAAAATCATTGGATCTCATGAAAAATATGTGAAAGAAGATTTAGAAAGATTACAAAAACTAATAACAAGTGAAGAATTTGCAGAAAAAGAACCAAAGATTTTAATCTTAGAATCTCCTATAGATCAAGAGATTCTTTGGAATGCCCGTCATAATGCCGGGCCTGGATTAGCAAGAAGTATGGCTCCACCTACAGTTCCAAGGATGTTCATTCCTGCGGTTTTGGATGTTGCCGTTCCTCCTAAAAAAATATCTGAATTTCTAAAAGAAGCAAAAGAAATAGCAACATCCCACGGTTTCTTGCCTATTACATTTGGTCATGTTATGGATGGAAATGTCCATTTAATTTCTGCACAAAATATGACTGATGAAAATATGGCTAAAATAAAAGAATTTCAAGAAAAAATACTTGATAAAGTTTTTTCATTTGGAGGAACTATAACTGCAGAACATGGTATAGGCCTCTGGAAACAACAATTCCTGGAAAAAGAATTTGGAAAAGAAACAATCGAAGCTATGAGAATGATAAAAAGAGCTTTTGATCCCAATAATATATTAAATCCTGGAAAGATGGCACTAGATGAAGAAATTCCGAAAATAGTATTTTTTGAGGAGTTAGGTGAGAAGAAATGAGCGGTGAAATGATAAAATACTATTATTTATGTAATAATTGTGGTGGTTGCAGACAATTATGTACAGTTTTTAGGACAGACATAACTGAAGGTCTCTCTCCACGTTCAAGAATGACTATTGCAGGTAATCTTTATCTAAATAATCTAGGGATCACACAAAAAGTCAAGGACGTAATATTTTCATGCACCCTTTGCGGTCTTTGTAATGACAGCTGTCCTTCGGGGGTTGATGTTCTTGAGACTGTAAAAGCCACTAGGAAATATATCCTTGAAAAAGATGAAGGTCCAGAAAATCTGACGAAATTAATTAACAGTATAATGGGAAAAAAAAATGTTTTCATGCTAGATAACGAAGATCGCATAGATTGGGCATCAGATATTGAAGATGAAATTAGAGATAAAATTAATAAACAATCGGAAAATGCAATTTTCGTTGGTTGTCAAGAATCATTCAAAGGTTCGTTATATAATATTCCAGAAGCGTTAGTTAAAATATTTAATAAAGTAAATTTTGATTATACTCTTTTAGGAATAGATGAATGGTGTTGTGGTGCCCCTTATTTCCTTTTAGGACTGAAAGATGAAAAAATTAACGTGTTAGTAGACCATAATATTGAAAAAATGTCATCTCTAGGTGTTAAAAAAATCATTACAACTTGTCCAGGTTGTTATAAAGCGTGGAATGATGATTATAAGAAAATTAAAAAAGAATTACCTTTTGAGATTTTACATTCAACAGAAGTTCTTGCTGATTTAATAAAGGAAGGAAAACTGAAAATCGAAAAAGAATTCAAAAAAAAGGTATTATTTCAAGATCCTTGTGAATTAGGGAGACATAGCGGAATATATGAAGCTCCAAGAACTATTCTAAAAAGCATTCCGGGTCTAGAACTTATTGAATTAGAACGAGAAAAAGCAGATGCATATTGTTGTGGTGGTGGAGGTTTATGTAAGGCTGCATATCCGGAAACTGCGGAAAAAATTTCAAATATGGTTGTAGAAAAATATATCGAGGCAGGAGCTGAAGTTATTATTACATCATGTCCAGCATGTTTTGATAATTTAACACTTGGAATCGAAGGAAAAAATGTAGTTTTATTGGATCTCCATGACCTAATTATAAGTCTAGTAGAGTAATATTCTCCATTTTTCATTTCTATTTAGAAAAATTTCCATTTTTTTTTCTTACTAATTTTAAAACGTTTTTGGTAATTAAAAATTGAAAAAATGTGATAACTGTTTTCAGCCCTTTCCAGAAGAGGAATTGCATAATTATATGGTCAAATATCTTTGTGATAAATGTAGAAGCACTTGTCAAGTTTGTAAAAAGAATTATAAATTGAGTAAAATGAGTATATTATCCAGCTCAAATCCAATGCTTGAGGGAGTTGTTGTTTATTGTAAAAAGTGTTATCACAAAATTCTTAAATATATTCGTTGTCCGAAATGCGAATCTAATAATATAACAATTACAATAAATCAAGATATCATGGAAATTAGATGTAAAAATTGTTTATTTGAAAAGGATTTAAAAATATAAAAAATTTGTTCAAGATTTATTATTTTTTATTATTTAATTGAAAGACATTTCCTCTTTACCTTTGATTTTTTGAATACATTTTTATATTTTTAACAATTCAATTGAGAAAAAACTTAGAAAATTTTATATTTGTAACAATTCAAATAAAAGAAGGAATTATAAAAATACAATTTGGGATAATATTTTTTGTAATTTTAAATTATCAACTAAGAAATAAAAATGAAAAAAAATAAATTAATTATTCTAGTATTTTTACAAATATTTGCAATTACAACAATTTTTCTTATTGGATATTCATCTACACTAAATTATCCACCACCTTTGGTCAATAACCATGAATCCTCAACGATTTCTACAAATAGTATAGGTGTTATAATGTGGGATAATAACGGAACATTAATAAGCAAAGCAAGTAATGACCAAGAAATTCCCGAGATTTGCAGCGATGGTTCGGGGGGTGCGATCATCACATGGGCAGATAATAGAAGTGGAACCGATTGGGATATATATGCCCAAAAAATCAATTCCACAGGAAGTGTTCAATGGACGCTTAATGGAACGGCAATTTGCACGGAAAGCTTTGACCAATGGGCTCCCCAGATTTGCAGCGATGGTTCGGGAGGTGCAATTATCACTTGGCAAGATGATAGAGTTGATTTGGATATTTACGCGCAGAAAATCAATTCCAGCGGAGATGTGGAATGGACACTTAATGGAACGGCAATTTGCACAGCAATATTTAGCCAATCGTCACCCCAGATTTGTAGCGATGGTGCGGGAGGAGCAATCATCACGTGGCGAGATTTTCGAAGTGGAACTAATTATGATATTTATGCCCAAAAAATCGATTCTACGGGAAGCGTGCAATGGACGGTAGATGGGGTGGCAATTTGCACGGATATCGACCACCAATGGGAACCGGCGATTTGTAGCGATGGTGCGGGAGGGGCGATCATCACGTGGCTAGATGAGAGGGGTGGAACTTTAAATGATGTATACGCCCAAAAAATCAATTCAACAGGAAGCGTTCAATGGAATGCTAATGGAGAGGAAATTTGCACAGCAAGCGATAACCAACAAAAAAGCCAGATTTGCAGCGATGGTTTGGGAGGAGCAATCATCACTTGGGAAGATAGGAGAGCCTTTAATTGGGATATATATACACAAAAAGTCAATTCCACAGGAAATGTTCAATGGAAGGTAGATGGAACGGCAATTTGCACATTAGACCAAACCCAAGGAGCTCCCATGATTTGCAGCGATGGTTCTGGAGGTGCAATCATCACGTGGGTAGATGGTAGAGCCTTAAATTGGGATATATATGCCCAAAAAATCAATTCAACAGGAAGCGTTCAATGGACGGCTGATGGAACGGCAATTTGCACAGCAAGCAACAACCAATTGGCTCCCGGGATTTTCAACGATGGTTCAGGAGGAGCGGTTATCACGTGGCGAGATTATCGAAGCGGGAGTAATTGGGATATTTATGCCCAAAAAATAAAAAATGATATTTTACCTATTTCAAATCAACCGGATGATATTATAACCCTTACAAGTGGGGCGGAGACCATCAATTGGACAATTTACGATGATTTTGGATCAGGACAATATCGCGTATGGACAAATGACACGAACGCCAATTTTTATGTGTGGTTAGATTGGACGCCATGGAATAATGACACATCTCTTGATGTTCCGATTAACCGCACTGCTCCAGGAATTTTTAACTATACCATTGAATATAATGATAGCAATGATCAATTCGGTATTCCAGATACAGTTATAATTACTATAAAAGTAGATGCATTCCCAACTTCAAATCAACCTGATGATATTACAACTTCTATGATTGGTTTAGAAACAATAAATTGGTTGCTTTTTGATGATTTCGGCGGAGGACTATACCGAGTATGGTTAAATGGTAGTATTTGGGTAGATTGGACTAATTGGTCTAATAACACTTATCTAATTGTAATTATTAATCGAGCTTCTATAGGGACATCCAATTATACTATTGAATATTATGACGACCAAAATCAATTCGGTATTTCGGATACAGTGATCGTAACAATAACAGCTGATACACCGATTCCAGAGCAACCTGAGTCACCTATTAATGTTATTGCACCACAAGGCGGTGGAGATATTTCTAGCTTTCTACTATCGCCATTGGGTCTTGGAATTGTTGCTGGTTTTGGGGCATTGCTCTTAATAATAGTAGCACTTGTTCTTAAAAATAATAGAACAATCAAAGAAATCAAAGAGCTTAAAAAAATCAGTAAAACTCCGACTTCTAAAAAATCAATTGAGAAATAAAAATAATAAAATTCTAAATTTTCAAACCTTTGTTTTATTCTTCGACAGGTCATTTATTATATGTTTTCCATAATTATTTGCGATATTACAAGTTTTCATGACTATATCCACTAATTTTTTACTATTAAGCATTAATTCTTCTTCATTCATATCGAAAAATAGTTTAAAGCATTCATAAACTTTATTTCTTTCAACCAATCCAATGCTCAATTTAAATTTTCTTTTTTTCTTGCTCCATACACCATAATCCTTTTCTTTTACGGTCATATAAACTGGATAATAATTATGCCTTTATTATTTACCATTCAAATTATTTTTCTGTTTTTTCAAAAGAATCCCGACTTTAAATTTCAGCTAAATCTCACTTAAAGTGAAAATTTAACTAGATCCCTTATTTTGCTAAATTTTGTTTAGTAATTTTTTGTTTTATAAAAAGAAAAAAAATCATCCAATGCTTGAGGGAATTGTAATTTATTGTAAAAAGTGTTATCACAAAATTCTTAGGTATATCCATTGTCCAAAATGCAAATCTGATAATATTACAATGACATTAAATAAAAATATCATGGAAATTAGATGTAAAGATTATTTTTTTGAAAAGGATTTAAAAATATAAAGGATTTTGTTCAAGATCTTATTATTTTTTATTATTTAATTGAAAAGCATTTCCAATTAAGGAAGCTACCAGACTTTTTTCCGCATTGAAAACTTCCATCTCGTATAAACTGACTGTTTTACCCATTTTTTTTAGCCTTACTTCTGCAATTAATTCATCATTTAGGTTTACAGGTTTTAAAAAATTAACATTTACTTGAAGTGCCACGGCTTGAATTCCTAATGAATTACTAGCAAGTGAAAATGCTACGTCTGCAACCGAGTATATAATGCCACCATGTATTAAATTATTAAAATTTAAGAAATCTTCCCGCATTTTTAAAGTCACTGAAGCAAAACCTTTTTCAATTTTTAAAATTTTTATTCCTAGTAATTTCATGAAGTTATCATTTTTTGATTTTTCAAGTAACTTATCTATATACTCGCCCAAATTCTTCGAACTCCAGATATTTTAAAATTTTACATATAAAAAATAACTTATACTTTTTCTCAAATTAGTTATTATATTTTAAAAATAGACCTATCTATTAAATTTTTAAAATTTAGTTATTAATGAAATAAAATGCCATATAATTATGCAGATATCCCAGAAGACGTAAATACAAAACAATATCTCCCCTTATTTCATAATTTATGGATGGGTTATCAGCAATTAGGTTGGGAATATTTTCAAAGAGCATTTCAAATAGTCATTAAAGATATCTATAATATTTCACTAATTCGATTAAATAATTCAATACAAACAGCTAATAAAGTTTTAAAAGGAGAGATAAAGAATCCTGAAAAAGTCTTAGCCTTTGCATTCTTTCCACCTGTAATTCAAATTCGTCAAGATTTGCAAATTGGCACAACAAAACTGCTCTTTGGTGATTCAGTAGATACCAGCTTTCTTGTTGTAGATGATGAAACTCGTGAAATATTGTTTATTGTAAACAATCACATGGAAGATGGAATTCCTGTTGACTGGTGGTATGTAGGTTCAGAGGACGAAGTTTTAGATCGTCGCCACATGAAACTGGGAATTAAATTAAGAGATTTTCCTCAGAAACTTAAGATAAAAAGTTTTATGGAAATAGGATTAAGATCAATAGATATTTTACAGGATATAAGAAATGAGAGAACTCCTCAATGGCAACACTCAAAATATTTCACTTCTGTTACTTGGGTTTCGGCAATTATTGATCAAATCGAATATCTTAGCAATTATGATGCCTTAAGCGCTCTTTGGGACGGACTTGAAGCGAAAAACTTTGGATTACCCGATAATCTGTTTGCTTATTGTCCTTGGCCTTCTATGATTAAAAATTTTGTGCTTATGGGGCGTTCCCGATGGACCCTTCTTCTTGCTGGTCTTACTACTCAGCATAAACTCTACGCTCAAGGAAGTAACAAAAAAAATTGGGACTGGCATGAAGAACATTTTCCAGAATTTGTTGAATTATTTTTTCGGCAGGGTTGGGAAGAAAAAGGATTGAATCTCCCTTCCGAAAGTATTTCCAAGACATATCCTTATTTAAATGAGAAAAATGATGTTCCAAAAAAATTTACTCTAACTTCTAAGAAACAAAAACGTATATTTTGTGAAGATTTAGGATTAGACTGGAAAGAGGCTTCAAGGGGTGTATATTTAGACGTTACTCATGAAACGCCAGAGACAGAAAATATAGATCAAAATAAGATAATAAGTACTGGAATCGGTACAGAAACCAAAATTAGAAATGAAATTTCTTGAAAAATTAACTAAAATTTCATCTTTATTATTAAAAATTTATTTAAAATAGTTAAATTAAAACAAAATTCCATAAGGGCGGCTCATAGTTGTATTGGTTAAATGTAAAATTAATTTAAGATTAATAAATTGTAAAACAACTTTAAAAAAAATTATTAAACGATTTTTCTTTTAGATATTTATCCCAAATTAATCTTATTATTAAATTATTTAGAAGGAATTTTAAGATGTCAATCAAAGAAACGATAATTGAATTAAAAGAACGATTCTATGACAAAGTTACAGAATTTGATTTTTGTAAAAAATGCACGATGCTCGTAATGTTATTTTATTTTCCCTTATTAATAATCGGAGTAATTGTAGCCTATTTAGGTCCTGAAAATTTTATTCCTCTTTTACCAGATTATATATTTAGCCATGGAAGTATTCGCTGGGACCGTTATTCTATTGCTACACATTGGATAAGTGATCTCGGCAGCATTAGATATACACCAGCACCTTACCTTTATGATTTAGCTGCTATAATTGCTGGTGCCCTTACTCTTCCGCTTAGTTTTTATTTAGAAAATCGTTTTGCACCGCTCGATAGTTCAAGAATGAGAATTAGATTAGGATCTCTTGCATGGTTTTGGTCTGTAATTGGAAACATCGGATATATTGGAGTAGGTATTTTTTCTGAGGATAGAAGTTATTTCGGTTTACATGGTATAACTTCAGGAATGGCTTTTGGAGGTTTTACATTTGGGGCAATGTTCTTTGGTTTAATAATAATCCTCTATAACGATACAGAAATTCCTAAACCATTAGGAATATATGGTATAGTTGGTCCTTTGGGGACAATAATAATATTTGGCATTGTAGGAGGTCCATTTTGGGAATGGATGTTGCTTTTTTCTATCATAGCTTGGATTATTCCATTAGGTTTGATAATTATACATAAAGGAGGTAATTAAATGTCTCAAAAAACAGTAATTACTTTAAATAATGAAATTGAAGAATTTTTACACAAAAAAGGAGCTGTTAGTGTTGGGTTTGCCACCCTTGAAACTCTAGCAGGTGGTCCTCCAAGTGTAGATTTAACTTATGTTCTTTCAGAGGCACAATCAGCAATTAGCTTTGCTCTACCACTTAATAAAGAGTTAATTAGAGATTTTATGGCGAAAAAAAGTATTCAAGCACACAAAGAAGCAGAGGATGATCAAATTAGGATAAGAAAAAAATTAGATCAAACAAGTAATGAATTAGCTGAATGGTTAGAAAAAAAAGGTTTCAAAGCGGTGGCAATAAAGGAAAATGAGGTTTATAGAACTAATGTCGAAAATTGGAGGAGGGAGATGTATCCAGATATTTCTCATAGATATATCGCTGCGGTATCAGGAGTAGGTTCATTAGGTTGGTCAGGAAGTATGGGTATAAAAAGTTATGGAACTGCAATTTTATTAAGCACTGTTGTTACTAGTGCTGAGCTTACGCCAACTAATAGAATTCCTCCGGAAGAAACTTTTTGTATAAATTGTAAATTATGTGTTGCTGCATGCCCATCCAAAATGTTCGATGCGAAAGAAATAACAGAAGTAACAATTGGTGGCGAAAAATTCACATATAGCCGTCGAAACAATAAAATGAGATGTAACTTTGTATGTGGTGGATTTTGTGGACTTCATCCAAGTGGAAAGTGCTCCACTTGGTCTCCAGGACGGTTTAAAATGCCAACTGAAGAAAAAAAATTTATGCCTGCTACTATGACTGCAATCTATAAATATACAAAATGGCCAGAGCGTAAACCGCTGGGAGGGTTCGAAAATCCATTGCTTCCAGGTGTAAATTTACGCATGACTTGTGGTATGTGCCAAAAAGTTTGTTGGGGAGATAAAGATGAAAATCGCAAAAATTACGATCTTCTCATAAATTCAGGATGTGTACTTCAAAAACCGGATGGTGAAATTGTTATTCTCCCTCCAGATGAAGCGCAAAAAATGTTTGATGAATTCCCCAGAAAGCATAAGAAAAAATACTTTTAATTTTAAAGAATTTTTAAATTTATTCTTTATTTTTATCATTATTTTCTAAAGATTTTTTAATTTCTTCAGGGTCATCTATATAGAAATGTCTTGGTTTTTCTTTTCTTGATTTTGCTGCTTCAATTTGGACGGTTTCTAAAGCCTTCTTTATTTCTTCTGGATCATCAATATAATAGTGGCGTTCCGCCAGACCTTCATCTCGAGTAACTGCAATTGATTTTTCAATTTGTTCCTGATCACCAAGGTAATAATGTTTTATCGGTTTTAAATTATCATCCAGTTCATAAACAAGTGGAATTCCGGTAGGTATATTTAATTTAATAATTTCTTCATCAGAAACGTTATCTAAATATTTCACTAGAGCTCTTAAACTATTACCATGAGCAGATATGACTACTTTTGCTCCGTCCTTTATTATAGGAGAGATAACATCATCCCAATATGGCAAAACCCTCGCAATCGTGTCTTTTAAACTTTCTGTAAGTGGGATCTCACTTGGATCTAAATTACTATATTTTGGATCATTCCCAGGATACCTTTTATCTGTTTTATCTAATGCAGGGGGAGCTACATCATATGATCTACGCCATAGTAGAACTTGTTTCTCTCCGAGTTTTTTAGCAGTCTCAGATTTATTAAGTCCCTGGAGAGCACCATACATCCGCTCATTAAGTCGCCATGTTTTATATACGGGTATCCACATTAGATCCATTTCTTCAAGTATAGTCCATAAAGTACTTACTCCACGTTTTAAAACTGAAGTAAAAGCAACATCGAAGGAGTAGCCCTCATCTTTTAAGATTTTTGCGGCGTATATATTTTCCTTAATCCCTTTTTTCGTTAATCCAACATCTGTCCATCCCGTGAACCTATTTTCAAGGTTCCAAACACTTTCTCCGTGTCTTAACAAAACTAGTTTATGAACCATTTTATTATCTCAACTCATTTTATATAATATAATATGGGCGAATTCTACTTTTCTATTCTTATTAAAAATTTCTTTATAAATTGTTACGTTAGAAAGGTAATATTCTGGGAGTACTCAGTTTTATATCAACGTAGTACTAGAAGATATATTAGAAAAATACCAAAAAAAAAGAGGTGTTGTGAATGGAAATAATTACCTTACATTTACCAAAATCGTATCTTGAAGGATTAGAAAAATTAATATCATGGGGAATATATCCAAATAGAAGTGAAGCAATTCGGGTAGCAGTAAGAGATTTACTAAAAGAAGAAGTTTGGAATCGAAAAGATGAATAAAAGTTCGTCTTAAAAAACAACTAAAATATTTCATCTTTTCATTCCAATAATTAATTTAATTTTAAAGTCTAATTTTACAAAAAATTTTTTGTAAGCTTTTCAGATATTTTACGGGCTCTAGGATTAATATTCGTTTATGTTTTTAGTAGGGGAAAACCTGTTGTTGACATTGCTAAGAGAAATAAAGGAATCGGAACAAGAAATCCCTTAAGAACAAAGTATGATGAGAATGATGAATTACGTATTAAGAAAGTTTCTATTCGCTATTTACTTCAAATAGCAAAATGGGTTAAGAAAGCTTTTAAAAATGCAAGTAAAATTACTTATCCTGTATTAATTATGCAAGGGACTAAAGACGAATTAGTTTCCCCTGAAGGAGTTAGGGAATTTTTTAATAAATTAATTGTAAATGATAAAAAGTTTATTGAGTTAGAGGGAGCTTATCATTGTTTATATTCAGATCCAGCGATGGTAGATAAAGAGGGATGGAATATAATTAGAGATTGGATTATAGAACATTAATTCTGAAAATTAAAAATCATCTTTACAATCTACGTAGTTGACAAGGTCTAAACTTTTAATCTAATGTAAAAATAAATAAGTATATTTTTAGATTTTTAATTTAGTGGTAAAAATATCCATTAAGATGTGATTTTATCCATGACAAAACTTTATTAATGAAGTGAAAAAATGACCAGAGAAGAAGCTGAAAAATTGTATGGTGACGCAGGTTATTATGGGCAGATTGGAGATTTTCAAAAATTGATTGAATTTTGTGAAAAAACAGTAAAAGCTGATCCTACTTACGTAAAAGGTTGGACTGGATTAGCGTTTGGCTATGAGAGATTAGAAAATTTTGAAAAAGAGATTGAATATTGTGAAAAAGCAATAGAAATAGATCCAGAAAGTCTACTTGGTTGGTATAATATGGGAGTTGCATATGGGCAATTAAAAAAACCCAAAAAAGCCATTGAATGTTATGAAAAGGTATTAAAAATCAATCCTAATTATGTAGATGCTTGAAATAACATAGCAGATGATTATGGTAAATTGGGAGATTATCAAAAAGCGATAAAATTTGCTCAAAAAGCATTAGATATTAATCCTAAATATGAGAAAGCTTGGAATAATATAGGTTGGTATTATTATAAATTAGAAGATAATAAGAAAGCTGTTGAATATTATGAAAAGGCAGTAGAATTAAATCCATATTATGCAAAAGCTTGGAATAATTTAGGGATAAGTTATCTATCCTTAAAACAATTTGAAAAAGCGATTGAATGCTATGAGAAAGTTGTCAAATTTACCCAACGTTTCCCTGAAGCTTGGATTCACATGGGTTTCTGCTATTATGCCATAGGAAATTCGGAAAAAGGAGTTGAATGTTATCAAAAAGGTTTTGCAGCTGGTTTTAAAGGAGAACTACCAAAGTAATAAGGAAAAATTAATAAAAATAGATTATTTTGATATATTATAATGAAACAAATAACAATTTTAAAAGATAATCCTAATGAAAATTTTCAAAGAATTACAGAATTTATTCGCACTTTTTTATCTGAACCATCTAAAGCTATCATGAAAACTAAAAGCGGTAATGAATTTCCATTATTGCGTGATGTTATTTTTGGTGTTGCAGATGCTACCGATCCTATTTTTAATAAATACAAAGAAGTAGCTCATCCAAACCATTGGACTCCCCTAGAAGCTTGTCAAAAAAAAGCTACTGAAGAAGGTTGGGATTCGGAATTAAATATAAAATCCGTGCTTGTTTATGTCCTTTTACATAGTAGAGAAGTTATAAAATCAAATCTTGAAAACAAAGCAATTCCATCAGAAGGTTGGATTCTAGCAAAATATAAACACGAACTAATTTTTGAAGAGTTGGGTGAGGAATTATCAAAAATCCTAAAAACTCAAGGGTATTTTACTTGTAGTCCAATTCATATTAAGGGATATCAAATTAGAAAATATAAACAATCTTGGAATCCAACAGTAAAAAGGATATATGCATCTCAATTCTCTGTTAGGCATACGGCCTTTGCTGCAGGACTTGGTACTTTTTCGCTCAATGAGGGATTCATTACGGATGCTGGAGGTATTGCCCATAGAATTGGCGTAATTGTTACAGAACTTGAACTTCCCGTTACTAAAAGAAATCATACTGATCATCAGGAAAATTGTCTTTGGTATAGATCGGGAGGGAAAAAATGTGGTGATTGTGTTTCGAAGTGTCCTGTAAATGCGTTAAAAGCCGAAAAATATGGACATGATAAAAATGCTTGTGGACTGTATGTCTTCGGTGAGATGGCTCCATATAGTAGGGTGCATTATGGAATTCCACAATATGGATGCGGAAAATGTCAAGTTGGATTGCCATGTACTTATCAAGTTCCACCTGATTAATAAACAAAACTATTTAAAAAGGTTTAAGGTATGTTCATTAATTTAACTCTTGGAAGTATTATTTATCTTTCCTTTAGTTCACTTCCTATTATTGCATGTATAATTACTTCGTACCAATATTATAAACTCCGATATCGTCATGCAATTTTTCACGCCTTTGGCTGGTTTTTTATAGTTCTATGGACTATTTTTTGGGGATTAGGTAATTTGTTTCTATCTCCCTTTTATTTAATCATGGGACATTTTACACTAATTCCATTAGCAATTTCCTTGATCTTACTCCAAGATTCAATAATGAGAGAACGGATAGATCCAATTAAATTAATTTTAGTTTCGGTGGTTGGGACGAGTGTTGTCTTTACTGCATTAGCTCCTGGTTCAACTATTTATTATGTCTTTCCAAATGGCGAACTTGAAATAATTCCAACTGAGGCATCAGTAATTACACTTGTAATCTTGATAAGTTTCGCTTGTGGCTCTTATTTTTACACTATGTTAAAAATTTTTCTAAATTCTCCTAAAAACTTAAAAAAATATTCGTTAATCAATCTATTTGCGGGTTTCACTTGTGGAATCATGCCAATTATAATTCTAATTGCAGGTCTAGCTTGGCTCATTCCGGGAATTTTTTCTATAGCACTAGCAGTCGGTGCATTATTTTGTTCAATCGCTTGGGCACTGGAGCCAAGATTGGGGTTCGTACTACCATTTAAGGCACAGAGATTAACAGTTATTCAAACTAAAAGCGGTGCTCCTTTATTTACACACGTCTGGGCTATTAAATCAAAAAAAGTTGATGATATACTCTTTTCTGGAATGCTTAATGCAATTAGCTCATTTGTTGAAGAAACTTTAGAAAGTGGTAATGTTCAAGAAGTTCATCTCAAACAAGGAATTCTAATTCTACGGAAAAGCGAAGAACATCCTATCGTGTGCGTGTTAGTTACTGATAGATCAACTAGAACATTAAGAGACTCTTTTTATTCTTTTGCAGACCAATTTTTCCAAAAATTCGCAAAATATGCTACTTCTGCGGTTAATCTAAAAAATTTCGAAACTGCAGCCGAGTTAGTTGAAAATAACTTTACTTTTGTTCCAGAATACGATTAATCTTATTTTTTTATTTTCTCAATTATATTTTGAGTGACATTTTTGGTTTTGGCAAATTTATTTTGTTCCCTATAAATTTTTGGGACTAAATCTGGAGGTAAGCACTTCCAATTTTTTGCAGGATCTGCTACTTGAAGAAAATATTCTTCTATTACTTTATCTAGTAATTCTACTTCTTTATATTTTAGATATTCTAACAACATTTTTAATGATAGGATAGCTGCAAGAGGATTGGCAATTCCTTTTCCTGCTATATCTGGTGCACTGCCATGTACGGGTTCAAAATATGGGTGGTCGGATCCGATACATGCGCTTGGAGCTATACCCATACCACCTACTAATTCAGCACCCAAATCGCTTAGAATATCACCATATTCATTGACTGCTAAAATTATATCGAAAGTTTCGGGATATCTGATAAGATTGGCAGACATGATATCAACATGATAATCATCGATTCTAATTTTATGTTTTTTAATATAATCTTTTGCCATTGAGTACGCAACCTTTTTAAATAGACCATCCGTTAACATCATAACATTTGCTTTATGAACTATACTCAATCTTCCCGGGAAACCTAGAGTTTTTCGTTCTACTGTTTTTTCACAAGCTAATTTTGCCACTCGCTTCGATTCATATTCTGTAATTATTTTTGTAGCATAATATCCCTTACTTCTATGAAAAAAATCTGTATAATCTTCTTCTCGTAAAATTCCTTTTTTCACTAATTTTTTGATATTTCCTTCACCAATTTTTATAACGGCGTAAAGTCCCTCTAGATTTTCACGAATAATGATGAAATCTATGTTTTTTACATCTTTTATTGGTGTTTTTAATCCTTTGTATAATTTTACAGGTCTAATATTAGCAAAATTATCCAAACCAAATCGAAGATACATTAATGTTCCAACAGCTTTGTTTTGGGTTGCCCCAAATAGAATTGCATTCGAATCATCAATAGCTGCCTTAGTTTCTTGGGGAAACGCATTCCCAAATTTTTTTTCAGCAATTTCCCCAGCAAAAGCTTCAATAATTTCTGTATTTGGTAATGATAATTCGTTTAATACTTGATGAGCTGAATCAATTACTTCAATTCCGATTCCTTCGCCACCGATTAAACAAATCTTCTTCATAAATAATCAATCTTTAAAATTATCTAATATTTTTACAATAACTAATTACCTCAAAATCTTCTAAATCAAACTCATTTTCGTCCCATTTTTCAATTTCATTTATCAGCGTTTGAATTTTAGTTTCATCCCCTACTAAAAACCCATTTTCATTTTGCGATAAATTTAATTCTGGATTCAACTTTATAGCTTCAATTATTGCTAATTGTAAGAAAGTTCTGCTCCCTTCTAACGAAATATAAAATTTTTTAGAATATATGGGTATTAAATGTATAATCTTCTGAAATAATTCATTTAATTTAACTTTCAGTGTAAACACCCATAAGAATTGTATTATTAAAAATAGTTTAATTGGCAATTATTTTTTTAATCTAATCTTAAAAATTTCTTCGAGGGAGTCTTTTAATTCTCTTTGTTTTGTTAAATCTAGAACTTTTTTCTTTTCTACACCTAATAATTTAGCAAGTTTTAGAGCATTTTGTCCTGTGAGCTTATTTCTTCTTTTCTTCCTGCTTTCCTGCATTTTAAAATAGTACTCTCTTGCATTTTTTAATGGTTCGTCAGCTAACATGGCAAATTTTATTAAAAATTGAACACTATCTTTTAAATCAATACGAAGCTTTCCAATTTTTAATCTTAGCCAGTAAGCTTTTCCAGCCTTTTTTTGATATTCCTTTAAGTAAAATTCAGTTTTCTCCCCTAAATGCTCGATAAATGTTTGGATTTCTAATATTTGATCATCAAAATATCGAACTATTAATTCAAGTTTACTTTCTAGTGTTTTTAACGAAGCTTCACTTAATTTTTTTTCAATATCTATAGCTCTTAAATGTTCTAATTGAACCGTTATGATATCTCTTTTAACTTTTAATTCCTCTGCAAGAGTAATTATCTCTCTAATTTCTTTGGGTGTAACATTTTCAATATCAACCTTATGGACTCTGGCTAATAATTTAAAAGCTCCTTTTACTTCATTCGGAGAAAATTTATCAACTTCTTCTGTATAGGATTCTAATAAATCCTCAACCTCTTGAATTGTCTTTCTCATTACCAATATTTTCTTTTTCTCTTCTTCATCAACTTCTATATAAGTTTTAGTGGGTTCAATATCATGCAATTCTTCCAATGTATCAATCATAACTTCTGGAAGATCTTTTTGAATTATAGCTCGAGTTTCTTCATTTAATTTCAATGTAGAAGTACTCAGTGGCTTTAATGGTTGTAGTTTTGTTGCTTTGGGAGGTATTTTCAAAGAGCCTTTTTTTGACGGAACTGAGGATAGCTTCGAAGGAGGACCCTTTGATAGGGTAGTAGGCAACTTAGAAGAAGGTCCTTTCGATGGAACAGGACGTAATTTCGAAGGAGGTCCCTTTGAAGGAACCGCTGGCAATTTAGAAGGGGGTCCTTTTGATGGAACAGGACGTAATTTTGAGGGAGGACCTTTCGATGGAACAGGACGTAATTTTGAAGGAGGTCCTTTAGACGGGACAGGGGGTAATTTCGAAGGTGGGCCTTTTGGGGGCGCTCCTGGTGGTGCTGAGGGTGGTCCTTGAATACTCTTAGGTATTTTAGCCTCAAGTTTTGCAGCTATATCACTTACTTTAGATGTAGAAATGTCCTTTTCTTCAATAACTATCTTTTTTTTACTAATCAATGAATTAATCCAAATTTTTTCGATTTTTGATTTGAATTCGGATAATAGGAGGTTTTCATGTAATTGCTTACCGACTTTTAGTGCTTTTAAAACGTTAATCAGAGCATTGTCAAATTTTTTCATTAAGGGTTTTAATTTTAATGAGATAGTCTTAAGTTTTACTTCATATTCACGTCGATCAGCATTAATAATTTCATGTAACTCATTTTTTGCATTCAAATTAATGATATTAACTAATAGATCTTGAGAAGTATTAAGAAACATATCCACAAGGTTCATTGGAATAATTTTATTAGTTTCTAAGATATTAAATAGCGGTCGTTTCTCAAATTTTTCATTTTCTAAAAATTTCAT
>JABXJV010000403.1 GCA_013375355.1 Candidatus Helarchaeota archaeon | reverse complement strand
TTCAGATGAATTATAATAACCACGAAGGTTAAAAGAACAATAGAACCAAGAATATTCATCAAAACTGGGAATCCAACCTTCATCCTCACCTTAAATGCTGCTTCAAATGAATTCTTTAGAGTAGGCAACTTCGGTGAGAATATCAAATTTATGAACATTAAATATATCAGAATTTCCTTTTCATACCCGAAGTCCGCGAATTTTGCGATTGTAAAAGAGAGAATAATTGCCGATGCAGTCAAAAACAATTTCATAAGGATATTGTTTCCAATCAGGATTCCGCCACCATCTGGGTTTCTGGAAACTTCTCTTATAAGAATTGACTCTGTGCCGAAGTCTATTAATACAGCAAAAAAACTTATATATACTAATGCATAATTAAATATTCCAAACTCTTCTTCTCCCAGATATCTCGTTATTAAAACAATCGCAATAAGTGAAAATAACTTATCTAATACTGTTCCAAAGAAAAATACCGAAGAATTTTTTGCAATACTCGCTCCCAGTTTTTCATTGTTCTTTACCATTAATCTTATTCTCCTGAATAAGTCTTCCAATAGCCGCTATCAATCCAAAAGAAAGCCAGAATGGAACTGCAACCTTATCTATCTTGGTAAAATTGTTAAATATTCCCTGAATCAAATAAGAAGAAAAACCACCGATAATGCCAAGTATGGTGAGTTTTAAAAACAGGTCATTCATCTTGTTATAAACCTTAAATCCCTCCCTGAAAAAAATGAATAACAATAAAATAAAGGATACAAGACCAACTATACCAGTTTCAGATAAAACCTTCAAAAATTCACTGTGAACGCCCATAAATGAAGATGATAGTGGAGTTAAATAATTAACATTTCTATAATAGTAATAATTATTGATATAAGTGTCATATCCCACACCCAAAACTGGATTTTGCTCGAACATCCTTACTGCTGCTGTCCATCTATTAAGACGTTCAAGATTCGATAAATTGCGAATATCATATATAGAAAAAAAGTGTGTTAATACGTCGGTATTTAATACTAAAAGATAAATTATCAGACAAAAGATGAGTATTATCAAAAAAAGTATAAAAATATTTTTAACACTGAACTTTTTCAATAGAGTGAACCAAAATGAAAATACTATCAGAAATAGAGTTCCAAGCCATGCTGCCCTGGTAAAAGAGAGAATTATTCCTGCGAATATTATTAATGAGACAATCCTGAAAATCCAGGTAGGCAGATTGTTCTTTGCGTTTAGCCCCAAATTTAGAGAGAGTGCAAATCCAAAGGTTATAAAAGCGGCATAACTTCCATGCTCGGAAAAGAAAGGTCTCGGGACTCCTTTTGTGATACTTTGAAAAAGTAAACCCTTTGTAAAAAAATGGTTGTATATACCAATCCCAGAAAAAATTAAAGATAAAAATATTAATAATAAAGTTACCTTTTTTATATCTTCCTTGTTTTTAATATTGTTTAAAGTGAAAAAATATCCAATCAAAATATAAAGTAAAAGTGTAATTGAACCCTTAATCGAATATAACAGATACTCAGATTTTATCAGCGATAGAATGCATATTGAAAAAAAAACAATAATAGGTTTATTAAAAGAAGATTGTGCAAAAGTTATATCTCTATTCAGGAGGGTTCTTAAAATCCAAACTAATATTACACCAAGTATTAAAGGTTCTGTTGGGAATTGGGTGGCAAAAAAAAACTGTGGAATAAATATCTCTATAGAAAATGGGATTAAAAATATTACCAAAAACCAAACCCATTTCAAATTGAATAGAGATAACAAAACAAGAATATAAAATGATAAAAGGGATAAAGAGAGAAGATAATCATAATCAATCTTGATGAAAACGAGAAGACTTGTAAGGAATACGATTATAAATCCATATAGTAATAAATGCTGAAAATTTAATAAAGATACATAAGGTAAAATATCCTTTTTTTTTATTTCTTCCATTAATTTATTAGTTTACTCTAAAAAGATTTAAAATTTTTTATTACTATTTTTTTATTTTATACTCTACAGTATAGAAATTGGGGTTAAATAATTGTAAATAATTATGTAGGGCACGCCATGGCGTGCCCATATATAATATACAATACATGTCATAGAATTAAAATTATTAGGAATTAGTACTTTTTAGATTGGACTCATTTATTTTAATCAGAGATAACAGGTCAAAAATATTCTATTGCTTTTTAAACAATAATCTTTTCAGTCTATTCATCTTTTCGAAGTTTCTATTATCTGCTGAAGAAATTCTCTCCATATAATCAAATAAAAACGCAACGATTATACTGAAAATAAGAGCAATACCACTCCATACAGTAATCATCAATGCCCTTTTAGGCTTATATTTTTTTTCAGGAGGGACTGCTCTATCAAGAACCTGAATAGTAGGGGTATCTTTTGCTTCTTCAATTTTAGCCTGCTCATATAGGGTTGTCAGCATTTCGAATATATTATTTTGAATCTCAAGTTCCCTCTTAGTTCTGATATATTCAATTGCTACTTCTGGCGCTTTAGAGAAAGGAATGAATAACTTCTCCTTATCATCAGGGTCACTACTTTTTACCGGGTTTTCACTC
Source organism: Candidatus Helarchaeota archaeon (assembly GCA_013375355.1). The sequence continues at coordinate 463 of JABXJV010000403.1, read as the reverse complement.
TCTTCGAACAGTTTATGCAGTTTTTTTCGGTATTCGCTTAACTCAGATTTCAAAGATAAAATTTCAGAATGGTTTTTTCCGAGTATTCTCTCTTTGGTTCCGAGTTCAATTTCAAGTCTATAAATTTCGGTGCTAAGATAGGCAGCAGCCTCAATCGCCACTACTGTTTGCTCCGGGAGACTAATTACGTTATGGATTTCCTGGAACTGACGATATCTTTCTTCAGCCTCCGTTAATTCTTTCTTGTTTTGTTTATATCTTTCTTCTATAAATATTCTGTTATTCCTTGCCTTTTCTACATTTAAATCGATATTCATCTTTTCAAGTTCACTGAGAAAATAATTTACCATATCACAAGATTTTTGTGGAGACTTATCAACAACTGAAATACCTAAAGCCCCTGACTCTTTAATACGAAATGTAGCAAGTTTTCGAAGCTTTTTTATAGCATCTGTCATATTCT
>JABXJV010000045.1 GCA_013375355.1 Candidatus Helarchaeota archaeon | reverse complement strand
TCCCCGGATTGTCTTTAGTTTTAGATGCTTCCGATACAAATTGCTTCCCGGCATCTGGCTCTTTAATGAGCATATTTATAAGTTCCTTATCAGGAGACTTACCGACTAATTCCTCTTTAAGTTTAAAGAATGCATTCTTTGGCATAATAAACTCATCAATTTAATTTTGATTCATTTATAATTAAATAATCTTCTGCTCCGTGGCTTTTTTCGGATCCTCATATTAACTTTAAACCCATTATATCACGATAACTACTTCAATATTTTTTCAATATTGGAAATTTCACTCTAAGTCAGTTAATGATACAAAAGTTCTACTGCCCTTTTCATGATAATTTATTTTATCTTCACGAGCCAGCCAGCCTAAAGCTTGATAGGTTACACCTGATTTCTCTTTAATAGTTCTTGGAAGCTGTGAAACGTTTACTTCTTGTTTCTTCCTCAGCGTCTCCCAAATTCTTCCTGCGGTTTTTCCAATTTTTTCTTTCATAGTTACCTTCCTTTCAATTTCTGGTTACACTTAATAATTATCCTTTATTTTTCTCTATCTGCGGGGGGTTTTATTTAATTATAAGACGAAAAAAATCCCCATAACTATAAATTTAAGTTCATTATTAAAGATTTGACCTCGTCATCAGTTATTCCAATATATCGTTTTGTAACCTCTTGCGTCCTGTGTCCAAGTGCCTTTTGAATAATGTCAATTGATTTTCCTTTCATTCTTGCTTGATAACCAAATGTCTTGCGTAACGTATGACAGCCCGCCTTTATGTCAAGTTCAATGTCTTGAACCCATTGATTTATCAATTGGTGCATTCTTACCCTTTCCAAAGGTTTATCGGATCGCTCACTTTTGAATAAATATTCATCATTAGACTTAATATCCGCCTTTTCGTAATAATAGTTTAATGCCCCTTTCATAGAATCGTTAATATCGATTTTCAATTCTTTGTTCGTCTTTTTCATTCTAATATAAAAACAATCCAAAACCCTACCATTTCGAAATAAATCTTTTATTTTTAACTTTAATAAATCGGATGCCCGCAGCCCGCAATTGATACCCATAACAAAAAGTAAATAATCTCTCGGATTCTTCTTGCTCCGCAAATTAATTTTTATTGCCTTGATGTGATTTTTATCTCTTATCGGTTCGACAGTTTCCATATTAAAAATCTCTTCATTTTATTAACAAATTATATTTCTTATATGTAATATACTCATTTATGTTAAGAATGTCAAGAAAAATCTTTATTATTTTAAAAATTCTTTATTA
>JABXJV010000402.1 GCA_013375355.1 Candidatus Helarchaeota archaeon | reverse complement strand
AGTATGATCTATCAATTTGCTTTGATACAGGGCATCTAATTTGCGGCTATGATTATACAGGTCTATCTGTTCAAGAATTTTTTGAAAAACATATGGATAGAATTATAGAAATTCATTTAAATGATGGACATTTTGTTGACGGAAGACCTAACGATCATATAGCAATCGGAGATGGAAGTTTTCCTATAGATGCGATTGGATTATTTAGAGATAAAGGCTTTAATGGTCCTCTTGTTTTTGAATTAACCTTTAAGGATGCCTTAAAATCTGTAAAAGTTATTAGGGAAAATTATCCTGACTTAAAAATTTAATAATATTTAAGACATAAGTAATAATTAGACTAAAGGTAAAACAATATATTTTACTTGGTTTATTCCTTTAATTCCTCTCACTCTTCCTATTAATTCAAGAACTTGGGAGTTTTTACCTTCTACAACAAATAATTCTATACAATATTGATCTTTGACGTGACGGTGTATATTTTCAATTACAATCTCTTCATATTCATGCCTTAATTTTGAAAGTTTATTATCAATGTCGCCACGTGCAAATTCATGAGCTACAATTATTGTTGCAAAAACAACATCCTTATCCATTAAACTCAAATCATACTCTAAAACTATATTTCTAATCGCATCTCTAATAGCTTCGGATCTACTAAAGTAACCCCTCTCATTTGTTATTTTTTCTAAGTCTTTTAGAATTTTACTTGTCAGAGAAATACTAACTACTGGCAAAATTATTGCACCTTTTTCAAAATAATAATAACACAAAATGATTATTAAACAATCATCTAATTTTTAATAATGTACTATTAATTATTTATATTTTTTTAGCACTATTTTAATAATGAAATTTTTTATCTCGTAATATGAATGAATATGACTGATGGAAACTTTTGTTCTACATGTTTGGACGAAATTGACCTCGACGAGGAAACTGAAATTTCTAATAAAAGAAAAAATATTCTAATAATCACTATTTCAAGTTTTTTCTTAACTTTATCGATATTGTTTGAATTTATTTTTTTAAACTTTGAATTTATCTTTGATAATTTTATTTATAGCCAAATTTTCGCTGGGTTTGTCGTTCTAATCAGTGGATTTAATATTATAATAGATGGATTCAAGAATTTGGTTAGAAAAAAAATCACCATTGATTTATTAATGAGTACTGCAGCAATAGGGTCTTTTTTTATTGGACATGGAGGAGAAGGTGCTGCCGCAATGTTCCTTTTCTTTTTAGTAGAATATTTAGAAGAGTATGCATCGGATCGTTCTAAAAAATCTATAACATCTTTAATGAAAATTGCGCCAGAAACCGCTATAATTAAAAAAAATGGACTCTACGAGGAAATGCATACACATGACGTTCTTAAAGGTGACATTTTCCAATTAAAGCCAGGTGATTCTATGCCTCTTGATGGGGTAATTGTAAGAGGTTCTTCTAGTATTAATGAGTCTTCATTAACTGGCGAATCTGTTCCTGTTTTTAAAAAGCTTGGAGATGAAGTTTTTGCCGGAACTGTTAATTTAAATGGATATCTTGAAGTGGAAGTCACTAAAACTTCAGAACAAAGATTATTGGCAAAAATTCAGAATATTATTATTAATGCAAGGAAGGAAAAATCAGATATTGAGAAGTTCGTTAATAGATTTGCCAAATTTTACACGCCTTCAGTTATTCTTATTGCAATTCTTGTTATAATAATTTTACCAGTTTTTTTTCAAGTGCCTTTGTACGATTCAATTTACAGAGGTTTAACATTCTTAGTAATTTCATGTCCCTGTGCTCTTGCTTTATCGACACCAATTTCCATAATTTCCGCATTAACAAGTGGTGCTAAAAATGGAATTCTAATTAAAGGTGGAAAATATATAGAAGAATTGAATAACATTAACACTTTTGCTTTCGATAAAACTGGAACATTAACTGAGGGGATTCTTGAAGTTAAAGATATAATCTCTTTTGATGGTATTTCTAATGATTGGCTTGAAATAGTAGCTGGATTAGAAACATTATCTGAACACCCAATTTCAAAAGCCATAGTAAGAGAAGCAAAAAATAGAAAAGTTGAACCATTAAATATAGTTGGATTTAAATCAATAACTGGAAAAGGAGTGAGTGGTGAATTTAAAGGTCAGAGATATTATCTAGGGAACAAAAAACTTTTTCAAGAGTTAGAATTAGTAGTTCCCGAAAATACAATGGCACCCTTTATGCAAGAGGGCAAAACTGTTGTTTTGTTTGGGAACAATAAAGAATTAATTGGTATGATTTCACTTCGGGATAAAGTTAGAGATGAATCTAGAAAGGTAATTGATGAGTTAAAAAATAGAAAAATTAAATCATTAATTATTTCTGGAGACAATCAAAAAACCGTAAACGCTATTCAAAAAAATCTTGGTATCGATGAAATCTACTATGAGTTAAAACCTGATGAAAAACAAAATGTTATAAAAAATTATGTAGAAAATGGCAAAGGTATTGTAATGGTAGGGGATGGAGTAAATGATGCTCCAGCATTAGCAACCTCAAATGTTGGAATTGCTATGGGCGGAATTGGAAGTGATATTTCACTAGAAACTGCAGATATAATATTAATGAAAGACAATCTTAGTGATTTGATAACCCTTTTAAATATTAGTAAAAAGACAAGCAGAAATATTAAAGAAAACATCTATTTAGCAATAACCATAAAATTTTTATTCCTGATTCTAACTTTTTTTGGATACATGAACTTATGGATTGCCTTAGGTTTTGGAGATTTAGGAGTTACTTTTATAGTAATTTTAAATGCATTTAGAATCTCATTTATAAGAAAATTTAGGTAGTCAATCCTATCAATGAATATAAATACCGTTGATAAAATTCTGTTAAACTTCCAAATATCCTTTTTTTACCTTCATAACGTTTTTATTTTTTAAGCTGAAACCAGTTAAAAATACTCACACCTGATATCATCAGCGAAGATCCTATTAGTAACCGGATCTGATTTAAAAATCCTCCACCCGGTGCCAAAAACTCAGTGATTTGTGCATCCAAGATCATACCAAGAATTAAAATAATAAGTCCGATGAAAACCCCTATCGCTTTATCTCTCACAGAACCTTCTGTTATTCGAATTAGATAGATATAGAGACTAAAAATACATATTATTATTACAAGTAAACCAGCGTAAACAACATATTGGGATAGATATTTACTAATAATACCAAAGACAGAAACTACCGAAAATAAGAAAATTATGATAGATATTGTTGTAAAAATACCCTTTGTTTTAAGAACTAAATATTTCTCTAAAACAAATAAAATAGGTATTAATGAGGCAGTTCCTACCGAATATGCTAAAGTAGTCCAAAAGAAGTAGGGTTCAGAATCTTGACCCCAATAAATTGCTTGATAATAGTCAGCGAAAATAAAAAACATTCGTGCGAATCCATACATAATCATTGTAAATGCATAACAGAAAAAAATTATTCTTTGAGATTCCGATTCTCTATAAGACCTTAATAAGAATATTGAACCGCAAATAAATAGTAGTATCGTTAATCCAATTAATGAAAATAAATTTGGTTGATAAAACTCTGCTAAACTCTTGATTGGAATTTTTTTCACCTTCATAATATTATTTATTTTTTAATTTGAGACCAAGTAAATATTAGAATCCCTATAATCATGAATGCTGCTGAAAAAACCCATCGAATCTGATTTAGAATTCCGGAAACCATAAATTCAATGAATCTCACATCTAATATAATACCAATGGTTAAACATAAAATACCTATGAAAACTCCTGTTGCCTTTTTCTTTGTAGATCCCTCCGTATTTCTAATTACATAAAAATATAGGCATAAGATACAAAGAACTAATAGAGGAGACAATATGTAAATAACCATTTGTGAGATTCTTTGACTAATAATTTCTAGGACAGAAAGCACCGAGAATATGAAAATTGTTATTGAAATTCCCATAAAAATGAATTTTGTGGGTACTAGATACTTTTCTAATACATAGAATATCAAAATTAAACTTGTTGTGGTTATTGAATAAGCTAAAGTGACATAAAATAGATGAATTTGTGTTTCAAAACCAAAATTAATTGCTATATAATAATCAGAGAAAAGGAAAAAAATTCGAGTAAATGCATATAACATTACAAATATTCCATAACAAGATAAAATCCTTCTCTCTGCTTCTTCTTTTCTGATAGCATTTATTAATAAAATAGTTCCACAAATAAAAGATATTATTATAAATACTACCATTAAATAAGTTTTTGGGTTTAAAAATTCCGCAATACTTCTATAAGGCATAATATTTCGCCATCTATTTGCAATTTGATAATTCAATAATTGTTTTTCAAATAGTTTTTTATAAGTGAATATTTTTTAACGTATAATTATTGAAATAATTTCATTTATATAATTAAGGTTTGTAATAAAATGAAAAAAAGGGATAAAATAATATATGGTAGTGGCAGGTTCGGCTCTTCTCTCTTGTTACAACTTGTCGGCTTTCTTAATTTTTACCTATATTTTGAAATTTTTCTGCTAGACCCCTGGCTAAATGGCGTTGCAAACGCAATTGCTATGCTTGTAATAGCCTATTCCGGTTTTCACTTTGGATATATTAGCGATAAAATTAAAACAAGATGGGGAAGGAGAAAACCATTTATCCTAATAGGGAGCCCAGGACTGGCGATCACGTTTATTATGTTATTTATCCCTCACCTTTTTGGTTTGCACATCGTAAAAGTATTGGGTTTTACAGTTTCTGGCGATGACATAACATTGTTTATATATAAAACTATTTTTATCAGTAGCTTCAATTTTTTTTATGGTTTTTTATTAACACCATATCAGTCATGGCTTCCTGAGCTAACTGAAGAACATGAAAGATTAGAAGTTTCGGCATATCAGAATTTATTTAATGTCGCTGCAGCAGCAGTATCCTCTGTAATTACTTTTACTTTCCCTGTGGCATTTACTGGAAAAGGAATGGCATTAATTCCATATATAGTATTAGTTTGTGGTATTATACAAATTGGAGGTTATATTCTCCCATTTTTAGCACTTCAAGAAGATATGGAAAAATTTGTTGCTCAACCAGAATTAAAAAAAGAGTTAAAGGTTGTGTGGGAGAATAAAAATTATTTGGGATGGCAATTTGCCCAAGGTCTTTTTTCTATTGCATTTACGATCATAATAAATAGTATGTTGGGATTTATAGGAAATATTTTGATGTTTAATTCCTTTCAATTACTTATAGCAGCTGGTATGCTTGTATTAATGACCATAATTATGTGGAAAACTTGGAGTGATATGTCTAAAAAGAAATCAAAACATTGGTCACTTTCAATATCTTTAATATTTTTTACATTAGTTATACCCTTATCAGTATTCGGTCTTGTCCCGAATGAATATTTTGGATATGTATATATCGCATTACTTGCTGCCTCAATTAGTAGTTGGTATCTATTCCCATATGCGATCATTGCAGATATGGCAGAAGACGATGAATTAAGGACTGGTGAAAAGAGAGCAGGAATGTATACCGGTTTCAATAGTATACCACTTAACGTCTTCCAAGCGGTTGCAATGTTAGTTTCTGGAATGATTTTTAGCGTTTTACCATCTCTTGGTTATATTCTTAACGATGCCAATAAGGAAACTATAGTTTTATTATCAGGTTATATAAATCTTCCCTCAGAGGATCAAATAGTTTTTGCTTTAAGCTATCTTTTAGGGAACTTTTCTTTAGTACTCCCTAATCCTGTTTCTAGCGGTTATATTTGGTTTGGACCGATAACCGTTATATTTATGATTTTAGGTCTCTTGGTATTTAGAACAGTAAAAATTGATTTCAATTTAGAAGAGAGAAGAAAGTCAAAATCTTAGGTAATTATATTGGAAAAAAAAGAAAAAATCATATATGGAAGCGGACGTTTTGGTAGTTCTCTTTTATTAGATCTGGTAAGTTTTCTTACATTCTATCTTTATTTTGAGATCTTCAATTTAGCACCTATTCTTAGTGGTATAGCTACAGGATTAGGAAAATTTACCATCGCTTTTAGTGGATTTTTTTTTGGATATATATCTGATAAGACCAATACGAAATTTGGTAGAAGAAAACCATACATTCTCATAGGCGCTCCTGCTTTAGCGATCTCATTCATCTTGCTTTTCATTCCTCATATTTTTGGGCTGAATCTTATTAAAATTCTTGGTATATCAATAGGAAACGAAATAAGATTATTCATCTACTTGTTAATATTTGTATGCACTTTCAATTTCTTCTATGGGTTCTTACTTTCACCGTACCAGGCTTGGATGAGAGAATTAACACTAGAAAGTGAAAGAATTGAGGTTTCTGCTTACCAAAATTTCTTTAATGTTTTAGCAGTTGGGGTTTCTGCAATATTTGCTTTTTCATTTCCAGAAGCTTTAACAGGCGAAGGAATGTCAATACTACCAATTATTGTAATAATCTTTGGCCTTATAGAAATCTGCGGTTATGTTACTCCTTTGATCAAACTGAAGGAAGATCTAAGTGTTAAAATTGAACGAAACTTGATAGAAGGATTAAAAGTTACTTGGAGAAACAAGAATTTCATGACGTGGCAGCTTGCTCAAGGTTGTTTCGCAATCGTTTTTACAATAGTTATAAATTCAGCCCTTGGATTTATGGAAAATGTATTATTATTTGGAATGATTCAATATATAATTGCGGCTCTCATACTTTTTATAGCTGTTATCATTCTCTGGACCATATGGGGCTATTTATCAAAAAAGAAATCCAAGCATTATGCCTTACAGTCCGCTTTAATCATTTTCACGATTTTTATACCATTTTCTCTAGTTATAGGCATCGTAAAAATTGAAATTTTAGGCTTTATTTATATTGGTCTCATTGCTGCTGGGATCTCGTCTTGGTATCTCTTCCCCTATGTGGTTATGGCCGATTTCGCTGAAGAGGACGAACTTATTACCGGAGATCTACACAAAGCAGGACTGTACTGGGGTGTTAAAGAATTATATCTAAATATATTCCAAGCACCTGCAATGATTCTTTCAGGATTGATATTTGGGTTATTACCTTACCTCCCAATCACGTTCACAGAATCTAATAGAATAACATGGATAATAATACTCGGTATCCAAGATTTACCTGGATCGAATCAAATAATTGTTTGGTTAGGTCTTTTGTTAGGTAAATTTCCATTTTCATTCGACCCAATTCCTAAGTTGGTTTCCTCAGGGTATCTATGGTTTGGTCCTATCACAGTAATATTCATGGTTCTAGGTCTTTTGGTATTTAGAAATGTAAAAATAGATTTTAATTTAGAGGAAAGACGAAAGGAAATTAATGAATGAATTAAATTTGTTCAGCGTAGTATCCACCTAAATAAGTTCCTAAAATAATAACTGACGAATTTACTATTCCTTGAATTACACTAAACAAAAATGAAATAGTACCTAAAGTTGCAGTGACAACTATAGCTGTTATTAATGCCTTTTTGATATTTGTTGAGATAAAACCTGCAATAAATTGTGGACCCAAGATGAAAAGCGCTTGTAGAGCTATTGAAATTATTGGAAAAGAAATTTTTTCACTATAGGATATTTCTGGAATGAAATGCATAGACCAAAAGATATTTAGAACGAACATCCCCAATCCAGCGATTATTCCGACTAGCGAGCTAACTAAAATTCTTAATGTTTTTTTAGTATAATTTTTGATTGTTACTATTTTTTCTTCAAATTTTGTTTTTTCTGTTTTAAATTCCATATTTATTCCTCTTTATGTAATTGGTCCAATAAGATAATTAATTGGTTCAAATGTCATTATATAGAAATCTGATTCACAAGGTCGACCGAGGCAAAACACTGCCATAGGAGTCTTTGGAATTCCAATAAAACCACCCAATGTGCCGTGGTAGGGTTGCACTCCATGGTTACATACAGTTCGATGACCTGGATGGTTACATTTTAAGGTTGTATCATAATGGGATTTCAATAAATTAATTGCTGAAGATAAATCATGAATTGGAGTTTTTAGAATTTCATGAAATAAAGCATTAAATCTTGCTTCTGATTGTTTAGAATGAGATGATAGAGGGTACATTTCAGGAGATATAAAATGATTTGTGATTACTAAGAACTCCTTACTTTTTATTGTATTATTAAATATTTCTTGTGTATCTGTAATTTCATTTGCTATTTCAACAACCGCCGCTGATCCATTTTCGTCTAATATAGCAAAACACCAAGCTCCTACAGTATGACGTTCATAATCTCCAAAAGTTTTTGCAGCTTGTTCAGTGGACTCATTATGTTGAAGAATGTCTCTGATTGCTAATACACAAGACATTCCAGGACCAATGATTTTATGTGGATTTATTTGACTAACTCCAATCGTTAAACCTTCTTCATTT
>JABXJV010000044.1 GCA_013375355.1 Candidatus Helarchaeota archaeon | reverse complement strand
TTTCTTTATCCATTATAATAAGGTCTTCCTTGTCATCTCGGCTCAAAGCATTTACAGGGCAGACTTTCATACAGGTAGCATCTTCGCAGTTTCCTGTAATTACATTTGTATTTACATTTGGAAGCAGAAGACTGGTACCCATACGTGATCTTTAGCTTCAATTACCTCTATTCTAGATCGCGCTGGACAAGCCACACCTTCATTTTTTAGAGTGCAAGCCAGTTCACAAAGTTTACAACCATTACATTTCTCAATATCTACGTTAATAATCAATTTAAATCACTTTTTTTTCATTTTAACTAAAGGACTCTAGTCAGTAATACATTTTGAAAATTTATTAAAAATTTATGTTATATTGGAATTTAATAATTCAAAATTAATTTAAGTGCAATTGAACTAATTAAGTTCATATTTTTTAAGCGTAAGAATCTTATTAATTATAATATTTAAGGTTGATTTATAACATGGATGGACAAACCTCAAGATATGTTAACGTTTTAATTGTATATCCATTCTCTGTGGTATTTTGTATAATTTTAGGAATTCTTGTTCTTCGTAAAGATAAAAAATATTGGGGAAATCGTTTTTTTGCTCTAAGTTTTTGGTTTTTTGCAATGGCACTAGCTTCTACTTTAATTTATTTATTTAGTAACAATTATTTTTTAATTGCTTTTTTGAACTTTTTAGCTATATCAATAGTAAATATCGGTACATTTTCATTACTTTTGGGCATTTTAGTTATCTATAAAGGAGAAGACGAAATAATACGAGGTAACTTACGCTATTTTTTTATTATTATTATTATAATTATTAATTTAATTCGTGCCCTCATTCCACAAGGAATTAGAGTAGAACTTAATATTCCAATATGGTCTTTTATTTTTGGAATCTATGAATTAATAGTAGGTGAAACATTATTTGCAATAATCCTATATTTTCATTAAATCTTTATAAGGAATTATCACTGGATATGAAAAAAAAATTCAAGTTTTTTGTTTTAGGGGTTATATTTATTGATATTACGATCCTGGGAATAATTATTAATAATATGCATATTATTCCAGGCTTTGAATTAATTAGGAATTTCTTAAATGCAGGAGCTTTCATTGGTGCTATATTAATATATTTTGGAATAATTAGGCGTTAATTTAATTATGATTCTTCATTTTCGAAACCTAAGAATTTATGAATCTTCTTAGCGATTTTTTTTCCTTGAGCAACTGCGTCAACAACAGATTTTGGCCCTGTAACGCAATCTCCACCAGCAAACACACCAGGTACCGATGTAGAATAATTCTCATTTACTTCAAATGTATTCCAACGATTAATTTCAAATTTGTTCTTATCGAAATCAGAAAGATCAGGCTCTTGACTAATTGCCTCAATCATAAAAACTGCATCTTTTTTGAAATATGAATTTTCAATTGGGATAGGACGAGGACGTCCACTTGCATCTTCTTCTCCTAATCTCATTTTTATGCATTTAATGCCCACTACTTCATCATTGATACAAATTATTGCTGTTGGATTTGTAAGGAAGTTAATAGGAATACCTTCTTCTTCAGTATGATGAATTTCGACCTCACCTGCAGGCATTTGTTCTTTTTGCCTTCGATAAACAATAAAAACATCTGCTCCTAGTCTCTTAGCAACTCTTGCTGCATCCGTCGCAGAACTTCCTCCACCTACGACTGCAATTTTTTTACCTGATACATCTGGCATATCCTTTTGAAGATTATAATTTCGTAGAAAGTTAATAGCATGTAATACTCCTTTACCTTCTTCTCCCGGAATTTTCATCCATTTAGATTTGTGTGTTCCAATTCCTAACAAAATCGCATCAAATCCAGATTCAAAGATTTTTTGATAATTAAATTCCTTATTATATCCTTTATTTATGACGAAAATTATTCCCAATTTTTTTAAATTTTCAATTTCTTCATTTAAAATAGCTTTGGGTAATCTAAATTCGGGGATTCCTACTGCTAACATGCCGCCTATTACACCCAATTTTTCAAAGACAGTAGCTTCATGACCAAGTTTACGTAAGAAATAAGCAGCAGTTAATCCTAAAGGACCAGAACCTATAATTGCCACTTTCTTTCCAGTATCTGGTTCGCATTTAAAATAATCTTTAGGGACCCCATGGTGATCAACAAAATATCGTTTCAAATGAGGAATTTGAATTGGATCTCCTTTTTTACCTGCTGTACAATGTGTCTGACAGAATCCGGGACAAATTCTTTCAACAGATTTAGGAAATGCATAATGATCATATACAATTTTAAGTGCTTCATCAACATTGCCATCCAATATATTTTGAATGATCTCTCGTGAATTACAATGGGTTGGACATTGTTCCATACATGGAGGAGGTTTAACTTTTGGATCTCGTTTTTTATAACATTGATAACATCGCTCACATTCCTCAATAGCCTCTTTTTCATCAATATATCCTAAATTAACTTCTTTAAATGTATTCTTACGCTCTTCAACTGGTAAAAGATGGGGTTTTATCGCGATTTTACTTTTTACTTTTTTTTTCTGATTAGACAACTCAATTCCTCAGGTAATTAATCCAAAATCAATTGATCTTTTTCTATTTTCCCAGTAATAACATTATATAATATTAATTCTTCAAAAATCGTCCTTACATCAGTGTTATTTAGATTTAATTTTTTTGAAACCTCATCAATCGAGATAATTTTCTTTGCTTTAATTAACTCTTCAATTTCGGAGCAATATTTTTTTGCTAATAGAGCTTCAGTCTTATTTTCTAATATTTTTTTTATAAAACTCTCTTTAGCTTTAGTTAAACCTTCTTTTTCTTTATTTAAATCTTCTGGCAATCTATCACATTCATTTTAAACAAGCAAAGTTATTTTATGACTCATAAATCTTATTTTTTTCATATTTTAAAAGGTTTAAATATCAATAATATATTTCTTTTTTAATACTCTTTATATCATTTAGAAATCTTAAATTCTTAAGAGAAATAAAATCAAAAAACAGGAGTAGATAAAAATTAGTGGAAAATGCGCAAAATGTGGCTCCGGTTTCGTTAAAGCGACTGCAGTTTGTAAAAATTGTAAAGCAGGATTTCCTCTTTGTAATAGTTGTAAATCATTTTGGAAATCATATAAATGTCCTAATTGCGGAACAATGTTTGCTGATTGGACAATTATATAAATAAAAATTTCGTAATTTATTTTTTTACTTATTTTTTTGAAAAATTTCAATAGATTTTAGATTTTCTTTATCAAAAATAGCCTTTAAAATTTAAAAAAATAATTTATGGGCGAAAATTTCTTTGTATATCTGATATGCGTTCTAAAGAGGAATACAAATAATTATATTCATCTTTCTCCAAAGAAGCCACATATTTTTCTAGAGCCGCTATTGCTTTTTTTAAATCCTTGTAATATTCATTCATTTTTTATTCCTCATTTGTAATTTAATTTATGTTGATTATCAAAACTTTATTTTAGTAATGAATACGTAGGTAATATCTGGAGAATCCCATTGTAAATTAAAACAACAAATTTTGTGAATCAAAGAACTAGTCTGTTATTCCAAAAATTTTAAGAAAGAGGATATTTATTTTTCTCGAACTAAATCTTTTAATTCTGAAAGTAAGGAATTGAGTTTATCAAAATTAATAACCTTTATTTTTTTTCTTTCTTTATTTTTTTCAATTATCTTTTCTTTAATTAAGAAATTCAAGGCATTGTAAAGGTCTCCACTCCTCGAAGGTGAAAGGACATCATTATTATTTACTTCACCTTTACGATCTAAAAGTTTTTTCCCGATTCGTATAATAGCCTTTGTAATTCTTCTCGGTACTCCAGTAATTGCTAAAATTTCCAGTTCTTTTGCGCGATCAGGTGGAATTAATAGAGATTTCTTGGTGTTATCCTTATAAATAAACTGAATTAGGACTTTATCGTCCTCTTTTACCAAATTTTCAACTCCAAAATCAAAAATTTAAGAATTTTTTTTATTATAAAACATTCGTGCGCGAAACTTTAAATATTTTGATATTTCTTAACTTTAAATTAAAAAAGAGAATTTTGATAATTTGAAATAATTTAAATTTGGAAGAAATCTCATGGCATCAATAAATGATGAAATCAAAAGAATGGAAAAGGAGAAGAAAAAATTAATAAAAGAAATGGAAAAGTTAGAAGATGTAAAATCTAGAAATGAGATTCCCGAAGAAGATTATGAAATTGAAAAAAATAAAATTGAAAGAAAGATAGTTGAAGTTATGGATCGTTTGGTCCAATTTCGATTCTTAAAAGGTTAATCTTGAGGAAGTTTGTTAATTTGAGTAGTATTTATAAAATTGTAATTAAGATTCCTGGAGAATCTAAAACGGTCAAGGGAAATTTTCAAAGGATTAAAAATCCATTAACAATTGAGGCCATTTGGGATAATTTACCCATTCAAGATAGAGCGAGCATCTATAAAGAAAAAGAAATATATATTCAAGGTATTGGTGTTAAAAAAGGACGGGAGAAACCAACCTTGGATGTTGAGGAAGGTGATATTGCTTATTGGCCCTTAGGTGATGGTATTTGCATTTTTTTAGAAAAAATTGAACCATATTCAGAAGTAAATGTAATAGGTAGAATTACAGAGAATTTAGACCTTTTAAAATCAAAGGTTAAAGCGGGAACTACAATTATTATTGACCGTGAATAGAAAAAATATCAAATTTCAATAAATAAACAAGATTATCCAGGTTCTATAACAAAACCTTTTTTATCTGCTTCCAGAATAATTTCGATAGGTGATGTCTGAACTTTAGTAATTTTTGCGGATTTCAAGGTTTTTATGCTGATTTTTTGAACTTCAAATTTTGTCTTGATTGTACTGACCTCCATGGTGGATGTTTCTTGTTCTTCTTTTAATTTCAGTATTTTATCTTTCAATTCGTCTATTTGAGACTCTAATTCGTTCTTTTCTTCCGTAATTTTATCTAATTTTTCCGTCAGATCATGGCTTACACTTGAGTCTGGCTTTACTTCACTCACAACGGGTATACCTCTCCACTTTATTCTTGTACCACCTTTTTCCCTCTTTGCTTCGACTAACCCAGCAGCCCTTAGAATAGCAATAATATCATATACTCTTCTTCTAGGCATGTGAAGTTTTTGAGCTAGGTCAATATTGTTGAAACCTTTATCACCGGCATCTTGAAGTAAATTTATTGCTTTCTTCGCTAATTCAACTAATTTCATTATTTAACCTCTTTGATTTTAGATTTGGTGTAATAATAGTTCTTTTATTACTACGTCTTTTATTTGATAAAAATAGTTGTATATACTACTTTTAATCTCTTATAACTTCTTTTTATTAAAATATTTCCAATTTAATTAAAAGAGTCATTATTTAAAAATAAAGAGTTTTTTCGTTATTTATTAATTTAATTATTATTATTATTCTAAATCAAACGATAACAGGTATATTTATTTTATCTCCAAGTTTCTAAATTACATTTGGAACACTTAATTTGTTTAATGTATCTACTCGGGGAAGAACAATAGTATATTGACATATACATTTTCCCATCACACTCTCCACATTTAAAATCTTCCATTTTTCTTTTTTCTACTAAAACAAAATCAGATATATCAGTAGGTGGAGGGCGTTGAGTTTGATACTTTTTTTTCTCAAATTCCTCAAACATTTTTCCATACCCAGTAAAATAACAAAGAAAAGAAAATTTCTTATTAAGATTATATATTTAAAAAGAGTATATAATTGTATCTTTTTAATTTACATATAGAATATATTCTGTTTTTTTACTTTTTTCATTTCTTTCCTAAAAAAATTCGCTTTAAAAAATTATAACATTTCCTTAAGACAAGCTCAATACCTAAATAAGCAGTAGCTAATAACATTCGAGTTTGATAAAAAAACCTTTTTATGGTCTCAACTGGACTTTGATTAAAATTAAAATAAGGTTTAATGATTCCTCGATAAAAAAACCCAGGAATTTGCATAGGATTATTTATGTCTAAATCATTTAAATCAACATAAAATTGAGAAGTAATATTATTTTTCATCATTCCCGGTACTACTTCGATATATTCTATTTCATAATTATTGGATTTCAGTATATAACTTGTAAGAGGTCTACCGCAATTATTAAGTGTGATTTGGATTTTTTGATTTCCCATAAACCTTAAGAAATTTTTCATTTCTAGAATTTCGTTAGTTTTCAATCCTCCCCCCTTTATTGATTTACTAGTCCTTTCCCTTACCATTTCCCCATCTAATGCTTGTCCTTCAAAAAAATATTTCGCATCTCTTTTAAACTCCCTGCCTCGTAAGCCAAGACCGCCATGAGACATAAAAAACATGCCATTTATACGTGATGAAATAAAATCTAATATATGAATTTTCTTTTTATTAGTTCGAATCCTCTCAATCTTTATTTGATCTAATAGTGTGTCTGGGGTATAAAATCGCCCTAAGCAAATTGCATTAATTACCTCCATCTCACCTTTTTTTATACCATCTATATGAAAAGTTCCGTGCATTTCATCAAAAAAGCTCCAATTCTTTTCATAAATTAGATTTTTACTCTCTAATTCATCATAAAAGTCACTACCTGGAAATGGAGTAGCAATTCCGTATGCAGAATACATTAAACCCATTTTTTTGGCATATTTTGGAAATTTAATCATTTCTTCTTTTTTATGCCAAGGTAATCCAATAACAAAAGTTCCACCTGCTTGCCCTCCGTATTTTCGAATTGTATGTATTGCTTTTCTTTGAATTTCCCCACTTAGAGTACCTTTAAGCGTTTTCTTAAAATCCTCCGGATTATCTGATTCAATGCCCATACAATAACGTGATATCCTTGCTTGTATCATTTTTTTCATTATATCAGGATGTTTTGCAACTACATCACACCTGACCATTGCATTAAAAGTGAGATCTAACTGGTTATCTTTTTGAAGTTCAATAATTGAGTCCGAAATTTCTTCAATCCACTTTAAATCAGAGTCTTTTCTACCCATAACATTCGGGTTGGCTATCATTATATGAACTGGTCTATATTTATGATATTCTAGAATGCTTTCAAGTTCTTCTAAGATGTTTTTTAGAGAACGATGTCGAATTGTACTCCGATTCATCCTTGGTTCATTACAGAAAGTACATTTCCCATAACATCCTCTACCCCAAGAGACTTGATCCGCCTCTTTTTTTAATGCCCAAGAAAAATGATATCTATATCTTCGTAAATGACGTGCTGGAAAAGGGAGTTTATCAAGATTTTCAATAAGGGGTCTATCTTCATTATGAATGATTTCACCATTTTCTTTATAAGAACATCCCAAAACATCTTTAGCATTTTCTTTTTTAACTATTTCTTGAAAACTTTCTTCGCCCTCTCCTCTTACAACAATATCAACACATTTTTCTTTTAAAAATACTTCTGGTAGCGCAGTAGGTTGAAATCCCCCTACAACAATTTTAATTTCAGGATTTAAATTTTTAGCAAGCTTAGCTAAACGGATCCCATCAATATGTTCAGTAGCCTCCATTGATATTCCAATACAATTAGGTTTAAACTTCTTAAGGAATTTCAAATAATATTTATTGGAAAAGTGATGAAAATCTCTATCTAATATCGCGACCCGCTCTACAATTTTTTCTATAGCTCCAGCAAGATACTCACAAGCATGTGGAATCAACGCACCTACTATAATACCTAACCCCGCAGCACCTTGCGGCTTTAGCATTAATATTCTATCAAGAGTCAATATTTTTCTTCCAGAATTTTATTAAGATTGCCTAGTTTAAAATTTAAAATCTTTAAAATCCATTAAAACCAATCTGTTTTGCCTAAAAATGATAGTAATTTCATTATCGTTCTCATGAAGAATCCTATTTGTACTGGATTCAAATCTCGTTCTTTTTTAAACACATAAATATTTTTAATTTTTTTATCAATTAATTCAATCATTTTGGTATCTTCTAAATTTTCAGCTATATTCAAGGCATTTTTGTACATTTTTTCTGCCAATTCAATTTCATACTCCGCTCTAAGGGAATTGCCAAGACCAATATATGCTCCTAATTTAATTTTTTTACTTGGATTATTTCTTAAAATATTATAAAATATTCTAATTGCTCCAGGATACTTCTTCAAATTAAAAAATTTATTGCCGTATTTTATCAA
>JABXJV010000401.1 GCA_013375355.1 Candidatus Helarchaeota archaeon | reverse complement strand
TACAAGAGTTCATTCTTAATACTCTCAATAAATTTTTTGAATTACTAAAAAGAAGTTGCCATTATATTTTGAACTAATTATTTTGATATATTTTAATAATAGTGTGATATTTTTCAATATTAAGAAAAAATGAATATTGACTTCATATTATTAAAAAAACAGAAAAGACAAAAGTGATTTAAATGGGCGAATTAGATCTTGCAAAAAACATATTGAAATTAGAACCTGAAAAAATTCAGCAAATACTTGATATAATTGCGAATTCTAAGTTCTACACCAAGCCATTTGCAGATGAACTAGGTAGATCCGTAGCAGAATTTTATAAAGAAATGTTACAAGACCAAGTTCCAGAAAAACAAGCAACAGAATTCACTCGTGACTATATTAGCTTTATCAGATATCCTACTGACGTAGAAAAATTTGAGTTGACTATTGAATTGGAATATAATAGAAAAGTGGCAAAAATTTACCAAGAAGTTAACGAAAGATTATGGAATTTATTGAATAAATTGACCATAGTTCATACTGTTGACGCGAAATCTGTAATGATGACTAAATCAACAAAACTTGACAATGATGATGACTAAAATAGAAATGCATAAAGCATAATATATTCCCTATTTCTTTTTTTTTGAAAAACCTATTTTTTTGAATAATTATAAAAACTCTATGATTAAGATTTATAATTAATTAGACAATTTCGGATAAATTTATTTAAAAAAAAATCATTATCAATTTAGAAAAACTGGAGGTTTTTTTATTGTCTGAAGAAAGAATCATAACCATTCTCCAGCAAATTGTTGGAGAAGATCGGGCAACTGCTGATGATGCTGAAATGATTGCATACTCCAGAGACCAGCATTACATGTTTAATAAACCTATGATACCAAATTACGTCGTAAAACCCATAAATAAAGGTCAAATAAAACAAATTTTAAGTCTAGCAAATCGCTACAAAATACCAATTATACCTTTAGCACAAGGAGTTAACATCAGAGGATTGTGCATCCCAACAGAGGGAGGCATAATATTAGATATGAGAAATATGAACGAGATAAAGGAGCTAAACATAGAAATGATGACAGCTACTATTGAGCCAGGAGTTACTGTCGGTCAGTTAGTTTCAGCTTGTCGTAAATTAGGGGTCAGACCCGCAATTCCAGGTGCACCTGCAACAGTTAGTGCATTTGCGAATTACATGCTAAGGGGCGTCTATCATTCCAATCCCTTGGATGGAATTGATCACGTGCTTTGTATGGAGATTATGTTACCCACAGGCGAGACTATAAAAACCGGATCAAGTGCAATTACGACCTCCTATGGACCATATTGTAGATGGTTTGGACCTGACCTAACTGGTTTATTTCAAGGTGTTCCTGGCGCCTTTGGAATAATAACTGAAATGACTGTCAAATTATATGATTTTCCAGAACAATCAAGATTTTTGGGTTTTGGATTTGATACATGGGAAAAAGCAACTGAATTTGCTTTAGAAGTCCAGCGTCGAGTTACCCCCAATTTGATGTGGCTTATTGATTGGCTCGCTCTCACAGTCGTAAGTGGCATGTTTAAAAGGAAGGATATCATGGAAAAATCCACTAAAGCATCAATGGCTCATTGTACTGTTCCTATTTTAATTGAAGGTGATAAAGATTTAGTTGATTTTAAGTTAAATCGGCTAAAAAAAATTATCGAGAAGATTCCTCCCGATAGAGGAGTACTAACGGACATAGATACTGCAATTCAACAACCTGAAAGTGGTGGTGCGGGTCAAGGGATGAGCTCTGAGGAATTCCTCGGCGGTCGTAATGTCGCAGGGATGTTAAAAATGGGGTATTATTTTGCATTAGCTTTCTTCCATCCTCTAAAGACAGGACCGGAGTTATTTAAAATATTCAAAGATGTTGGTGAGGATAATGGATTTGATAGAGATATTGTTTCGTTTGTTTCTACCCCAACAGCTACAGGGCCAAATAATTGGTCTGGGCAATGTACTTATTCAGAAGGAGAATTATTTGTGGACCAAACCGAGCCTGGTATGATGGATAGATTACGTAAGTTTAGTACTCAAAGTATCCAAATAATCTTAGATGCAAAGCTAATATACTCTTGGTTTCGACCGTATGCCCAAGTCCTGGAAATTACATTGGATAGGGCAGGCGCAACAGGACTTTTCTTAAGAAAACTAAAAAACTTAATAGATCCTAACAATATCATGAACCCAGGAAAATTTCTATAGGAGGTATGTTATGTCTCTTGATTTATTAGAAAAATATTCTAAAATTGTTTATTACTGTTCTCACTGCCGATTATGTTCTATTGCAAACTACCATCTTTTAAAAGACTGGGTTCCTATTTGTCCATCAGGCGAATATTTCAAATTTGAAAGTTATTTCTCCTCGGGAAGAATGGAATTAATACGCGGATTATTGGAAGGAGAACTCAAACGTACTAAAACTGAAACTATAATGAAAATAGCATTTGGATGCCAAGTTTGTGGAGGTTGTTATACACAGTGCTCAGATCACACAGCTTTAGGAGAAACTCAAGAACAAGTTGAAACATTTGAGGACTTACGAACTGCACTTGTTGATATGTATGGACCATTAAATAAGCATCAAGAAATGGCTGATGATATTGCCAAAGACCATAATCCCTATAAAGATAGCAATGATAACCGTTTTAATTGGTTAGAGGGAAAAAATATTCCTGCAGGGGCAAAAACAATCTATTTTGCAGGTTGCACCGCCTCATTTCGGGAGCAAGAAATCGCTAAGGCTACAGTCAACCTACTTGAAACCGCAGGTCAAGATTTTTCTATTCTTGGATCGGATGAATGGTGTTGTTCATCTCCACTTCTTAGAACAGGACAGAGAAAAGTTGCAATGCCCATCATTGAACATAATTATAATATATTAAAAGAAAGAGGAATTGAAACAATAATAACAAGTTGTGCTGGCTGTTTTCAAACCCTTAAAAACGATTATCCTAAATTCTTAGGCAAGAAATTGGATATTAAACTCGTCCACTCTGTCGAATTTTTCAGAGATAAAATAAAAAGTGGAGAGTTGAAATTAAACGGTAAAGATCTTAAAATAACTTATCATGACCCCTGCCATATTGCTAGACATGCAAACATTAGAAGAGCTCCGCGTAAAGTAATAAAAGCCATACCAAATTTAAAATTTGAAGAATTTCAACGGAATCAAAAGAATGCTTGGTGTTGTGGAGCAGGTGGTGGAGTTAAAAAAGCTTTTGGCGATTTTGCAAATTGGACAGCTAATCAACGAATACTAGAAGCGGATAAAATCAATGATTTACAAGCCATAGTATCAACATGCCCTTTCTGTAAAAGTAATTTAAAACAAGCTGTTGAAAGAATGGGAAGAAGTTACAGAGTAATGGACTTAACTGAATTACTACAAGAATGTTTATAACTTTTAATATCTTTTCTCTATTTTTTTTTATTAAGATATTATTTTCTAATTATTATTTCTCTAATTTTTGAAATTCCCATAAATCAATCTCATTTTTACAAATAGGACAAGATGCTTTTACTTTTATCCATTCTAAAAACTCAGCTTTATGAAGTATAGTTCCACAAAATGGACAAATTGCTGTAGTTTCTTCACTGTTTATGTAATTTTGGCAAATTTCGCAAGTAATTAATTTTAATCCACAATGAACACAAAATTTTGCTCCCGTTTGAATTACTTCAAAACAATTTGGACATGTATTATCCAAATCTTTCTCGATTGGACTTTCTCTAATAGGAATCAGATATGCTTCTTCTCTTTCAACTTCTCTTTCAACTTCGCTATGAACTTCTGTTCGCTTCATTATATAAAAAGCTAATGATCCAGATAGGTATTGACTTATTATTAATAAAATGCGAAAAATTGAGTTAAAAAGAGTTTGAAATCTACTATAATTAAGGAATATTAACCAATAAAAAGTAAAAGTTTGACGGATATCTTTACTAGTATTTATTAATAGAATGACATAAAATATGGTATTTGATAAGGTCTGGACTCGATTCCAAACTATATTATAAATGGAACCTATTAATAGAGAAGTCCAAATAATTATACCTAATATAAATCCTGTTTTTACATTTTTTTTAAATTTATCTCCATCCGAGTCATTAACAAAGAGAAATGCTACTAGTATATTAAATATTCCTGAAATTAAACTGAATAAAAAAGATCCACCACGTACTATAAAAGTCAATATTATAGATATTGCGACATTAAAAAACCCCAGAACTCTTACTTTAGTAAATTCCTCCATAATTTCCACATAGGTACTGATTTTCTATTTAATATTTTATTAAGTCATTTATAATTTTTTATAAGGGTAGATTTCGAAAAAAGTTCCTTTTAATCAAATTTTAATCTTGGATTCATCTCACTGGGTGTTTTCCAATCTATTCCATATTTTTCTTTTAATATTTCTTTAACTTTTCTAGCAAAAATTTTAGAAAAGCCTACTTTACCTCTACGTTCATGCTTTGCTAATATTATCTCTGCTTCTTTATATGCTTTATCAATAATTTTTTTCATTTCTGGATCATTTTCAATCGGGTCACGTTTCACCACTAACACCATCATCATTTTTAGATTTAAATAAAAAATTGTGAGAATTCATTCTATTCAGTTAGAATAAATAAGAAATATAACATTTTATATAATTTACAAAAATTTTAAATTGTTTTATTTAGAAAATATACCTAAATAAGGCACTTCTTTAGATAATAATAAATTAAATTTTATTGTATCATTTTTAACTATTAAAGAGGAATTACTATGAAATATAAAGATAAAGTCGATATATACGACGGAAGAGACAATTGCTTGGCTTCTGATATTCCATTAGAGGCATTATCTCCACTGCATAATAAATACATCCAAAAGGTGTTAGACTTCGTTAAACGCACGGCAATTATAAATCTAGGCAAATTACAGAACATAATGCGCAAAGGTACGGTCGGGTACATGACATCTGTGAAACAGGACGAATGCAAGACTATGACTACACTAGACATCCCCATAGTTCAAGATGCTCCAGAAATTGCCGAACGTGTTAAAAAATTAATTCAAGTCCCAAACTATAATGGTGCCCCTGATGATACCGAAGTTTTACTCTGTGGGAATAATGAGATCATGTTAGTAAAAATGCCAAAGTCAAGAATGGATTTAGCAGCTGCTAGAGATGTAGTATATACTTATCCAGGTCAAGCATTAGCCCAAGTTCTTTCAGAGATGTATGATATCAACCCTGATTCAAATCCAGACCATTGTGCGCTTATTAAAACTGCATTGTATGGAAGATATCCACAAACCGTCCAGTTTGCCCCAGGTAATGTGGTTGGTGGATTTTTAAAACCCCCACAACTTCAAGAAGGAGTAGGACTTGGGTATCGGTTGACAACAATAAATAATATAGTAGCTTTAACGAATAAAATCACATTAGATGCAGTAGCGCTCACATCAATTCTAGAACAAGGTTGTCA
This sequence comes from Candidatus Helarchaeota archaeon, assembly GCA_013375355.1. The sequence continues at coordinate 17,035 of JABXJV010000401.1, read as the reverse complement.
AATAGAGACTGGTAATGCTGCTGGGTGGTATGAACGTTACTGTCTCCTTGGAATGGCATATCAAGGATTTAACGCAAATAATATTGTTATGGATTTTGTAAAAGAAAATAAATCAGGAACCGTTGGAGATGTGATCGGTTCACTCATGGAACGGTCAATTAACGATGGTGTTATTAGGCAAAAAGGAGAAAAATATCCCGATATTTTATTCTCAGGTTATAAACTATATGCAACTTCAGATCCTTCTTTATGGAATGCATATAATTGTGCAGGATTACTAGCTGCTTGTATTATTAATGTAGGAGCAAGTCGTGCTGGACAATGTGTTTCTGCCGTATTGGGCGCATACCCTGATTTAGTAGCATTTGAATCGGGAGGTTTACCAGATCCCGATTTCGGTCGTATAATGGGCACTGGACTCGGATTTTGTTTCTATACGCATTCAATTTATGGCGGAGCAGGACCAGGAGCATTTTCTCTTGAACATGTATTGGTAAGACATACTTCTGGATTCTTTACTCCATGTGTATCTGCTGCTATGTGCTTGGACGCAGGAACTCAAGTTTTTAGTCCAGAAGTTACGAGTGGTAGTATGTTTAAAATCAAAGAGGTCACCGATATATTCTTAAATCCGTTGAAAAAAATTGCTATAGCTGCAGAGGAGATAAAACATAATATAAAGTAGAGTGATTACTATGACTGAAGAAAAACCAAAAGAGAAAATTAAGTATAAAAGACAATTTTATCCTGGTACTGAAAAGGTTTCAGAACGTAGAAGAAAGATTATGAACCCAGAGCGCAGATTAGTTAAATTACGCGACATTCCGGATGATGATATCATCCTTTTACTCGGCCATAGAGCTCCAGGAGCTTTATATACCAGTGTTCATCCACCTCTCGATGAAATTTTAGAACATGAAGACCCAATTAAGAATTTAGTTGAACCTACTCCTGGTGCAAGAGCTGGTGATCGAATGAGATTTGTTCAATTTACAGATTCATTCTGGAGACCTCCATTTGCACCATGGTTGCGTGCTAGAATGTATTTCACTCGTCTTAGGGGATTAGATACAGTCATCTATTCAGGTCGACAACTTTTAGAAATGCGTGAAAGAGATTTGGAAGCCACTACAAAGCTCCTTATAGAAACAGAGGTCTTCGATCCGGCTAGAACTGCGCTTCGAGGCATCACGGTTCATGGTCACGCTTTACGTTTAGACTCCGATGGACTGATGTTCGATGCACGAAGGAGATATATATATGATAAAGACATAGATGAAGTTGTTTATCGAAAAAATATGAATGCTGAAGTACTGGATATCCCTGTGCCAGTCGGAAGACCCTTAAGCGAGGAAGAATTACAAGAATATGATATAACTTATAGATGGGATACAGTTCAGTATAAATCAAGAACTGAATTGTTAATGATAATTACAAGAATAACAAGAATGCGCATCTTGGGCGGTTTTAGACCAGATTTAGTAAAAGATATGTAAAATCTTTTAATTTTTTTGTTTTTTTTATTAATTTTTAAAATTTTTTAGATTTATTTAAACAATAAATTAGCTTTTTTATCTGCTACACCAATTTTAGCAATTTTCCCGAATTTCTAAGTTTTTTCTATTAAAAATGAAATACAAATAATTTTCTAATTTTTTCTTGTACTAGGGTACCCCTTTCTAAGCCATCCCATCATCCCTCCGACCAGATTTCTAACATCCTTAAAACCCGATTGAGCTAATAGTCGTGCTGCCATCATCGATCTCATTCCAGAATGACATATTATTACGATTTCCTTATCTTTAAATTCCTTTAAGTCTTCAATTTTATTTATTAATTCACCCAATGGGATTAATTTAGCACCTTTGATATGTTTCTCGGGACCGTAAAACTCCTCTGAAGATCTAACATCGATAAGAAGATCTGGTTTATCGTCTGTTTCAATACGTTCATATAATTCAATAGGTTCAATATCTGATAAAGGTGGAGCATCAGGTCTTCTTATTTGTTTTCTAGTAATCTTCGGTTTTTTTATTGCTGCAGCTACTTCATTTTTTGAAATTTTACCCTTTTGTAAAATTGCTACTAATTTCCCCATACTTTTTTCGAGAGATAATAATTTTATATCAGTTGTTAATTTAACATAAGCTTCTACGCTCGATTTAAAACCCGGATCGGTTGCTGATATTTTTAGTTTTTTATCCTCAGGAAGAATTTCAAGTGCTTTAATTAATGCATTTAATGGACCAGGACAACTTAACCCACTTGCATCAACTTCAACAAAATCCTTAGTTTCTTTGGATTTTTGCTTAATCATTTCATCCATTATTTCTTGTGGACTTCCACATGCATTGAAAATTTCTTCGGGTGTAGCCTTCGCCATTTCATAAAGCTTAAATCCCCCAGTTAAATTAGAAACTTCTTTAAATCCTTTTTGCAACAGTGCTCTGGTTGCTAAATAACTCCTAAATCCAGTTTCACAATATATATAAATGGGTCTATCCTTGGGAATTTCATCTAATCTTTTTCTGAGCTCATCGACAGGAATATTAATTGCGCCTTCAATTTGTCTTGTTTTGAATTCAAATTCAGTCCTAACATCAAGAATTAAACCTTTTTTTCGCCTTATTTTATCTAAATCATACCATTGCCATATTGGCATATCTCCCTTAATAACATTTGAAGCTATAAAACCAGCCATATTTATAGGATCCTTCGCTGAACCATAAGGTGGAGAATAAGTTAATTCCAATTCTTCTAAATCAAAAACTGTTCCCCCCATTTTAATCATTGTTGAAATAATATCTATTCTTTTTTCAGTTCCAGGTCCACCAACGATTTGAGCTCCTAAAATTTTACCAGAAGGAACTTCAAAAATAAGTTTAAATGCTAAAGGAACTGCACCTGGATAATAACCTGCATGATTATTTGGATGGAGATATACTTTTTCGTAATGAATTCCATTATTTTTTAAGACTTTTTCATTTAATCCTACGAAGGCGGCTGTTAAATCGAAGATTTTCACAACAGAGGCACCTAAGGCACCTTTATATTCTGTTTTTCGGCCAGCGATATTGTCTGCTGCAATTCGGCCTTGTTTATTAGCAGGTCCTGCTAATGGAACGTTCGTAGGTTTATGAGTTTGAAGATTTAATATTTGCACAGCATCTCCAGCAGCATAGATATACGGATCTGATGTCTGCATATGTTTATTGACTATTATATGACCTGTTGGACTCAACTTGAGATTTGAATCTTTAATAAAAGTTGTTTCGGGTTTTATTCCAATTGACAAAACTATTAGATCAGTCTCAATTATTCTTCCACTCCTTGTCTTTACAAACGGTTTGTTATCCACTGTTCGTCCAAAGGAGTCAACGGCATCATTTAAAACTAAGCATACTCCATTTAATATTAATTCTTGATGAATAAACTGACACATTTCCCTATCTATAGGCGGCATTACTTGGTCTAGCATTTCAACTATTTTTACTATAACTCCCCTTTGTCGTAAATTCTCCGCAATCTCTAAACCAATAAACCCTCCTCCAATAACAACAGCAGTTTTAGGTTTTTTATTATCCACAAATTCTTTAACAGCTTCAGAATCAGGAATTGTCTTTAAAGTGAAAATTTCAACATCATCCAATCCAGCAATATTTGGTTTTATTGGCTTTGCTCCTGGTGATAGAATTAGATAATCATAGGAGAGAGGATATTCTGTATTATCGTTTAAATTTTTAATTCTAACTTGCTTATTATTAGGGTCCAATGAGATAGCTTCATTTTTAATTCGAACGTCAATATTATATCTATTAAGAAATCTCTTAATCGGTACTAATTCTAAAGCTCTACGATTTCTAATATCGCCACCGATATAATAAGGAAGACCGCAATTCGCAAATGATACATATTTTCCTTTTTCAATCATAATTATTTCAAAATCTTCCTTAAGCCTTCGTAATCTGGCAGCTGCACTTGCACCACCAGCCACACCACCTATAATTACAACTCTTACCATAATTTTTCATTCCAAAAAATGAGATGTATAAATAATCACTTCTAATATTAAAGATATTACCTATAAAATTCTTATAATGGAATAAGTGATTAAAATAGGTTTTCTAACTAAAAACAAGTATAAAAACAAGAGTAAAATTAATTTTCAAAAGGTTATTTTGGTTTAAAAAAATAAAAAAAGAATTAATGTGCTGGAATAATTAAATCTCGTTCTCCAGCTGGCTTGAACTGCCTCAAACATGCCTTCGCTAATGAAACTCGTGGATTTTTAAAGTCGAAAATCATATCTGGGTCCGCAAACGCAACTTTTATAACTGGGCTGACCGCATATGCTCTACCTCGCCCTTGGGCCGCAGCCATAACAGCACCAATTTGACCAGCTGAATGTCCTGCTGTGTAAGATCGATAAGGGGAATTCGGACCGGCAAATTCAAGAAGGCCTCCTTCATCCATCCTGAAAGAGCATGAATAAGGAAGTCCCACATGATCTTGTACTTCTTGTCCTGCCCAGCCGGTTCTTACCCAACCTTCTTTCATCAACATCCCAATTGCGTAATTCTGTCCTTGTACTCCAATAATTGGTGAGCCTGTCATCATTGCGACACCAGCTCCACCTAGAGCACCTACCACTGAAATTCGGTGTGCTCCACCCCAATGGAACTCCATAAGAGATGGGTACTTTTCATATTGTTCCATAGCTGCTTGGATCAGCATGTCTATCATAAATTTCACTCTCTCCCACTTTGGAGGAATTTTAGGAATCCTGAACATTGAACGGTTTTGGACGTCTGCAAACGATTCAAATAGATCTTCCATAACATTCCCGCAATATGCTCCTGCTGCCACAGCAGTTGAAAAACCTAATCCACCAGACATATAAAAACTATAATTTAGTAATTCTGTCATCACGGCTGCTATAATTCCTAAACCCTTAGCCATTTCTCGTTGTCTAGTTTTAGCATCATCAATATCCTCTTGGACGACTTCCCAGTAAGGTCGAGCTAGTAACATAGCATCGGCTTGCTGTATATCTGCTAAAAAGGCATATGGAATTCCAGGAGGCTCATTTTGTCCACGAGCTCTACTGAACCAAGTTCTTTCGCCTATATTGATAAGGCATGCAGATTTTGCAGCATAAGCTATATCAGAAATGATGCTTTCGCCTGTGAGCCTATAGGAGGAGATAAATGCCATAGACGACTGCATTGCTGCCCATCTATAGACAATAGCACCGTCAGCCATTCGTACCGCAATAGTGGGAATACGAATTGCAATATAAATTGTATCACCAATATCACGTTTTAAAATTTCAGCTTTGGATTCATGAAATTCATTATCGATATTAATCACGAATCGTCTGTCGATATTATCCACAAAATCGTCATTACCGGTAATAACCTTAGCATGAGCATCGTAAGTTAATCCTGGATGAATTTCAGCCATATGTTCTTGAGCCACAGCACCTCCTGCTACAGTATGTTGTAAAGTTTCGAGATAAAGGTTAACAGTTTCAGGAGTGATTTCCTTACCGGCCCTAACTTGTAAAACTCGATGTGGAATGTCTAAATTTAAAATAACTGTACGTTTGATATCATCAAGTAATTGCTGAATCGCAGCATTATTAACGTGCTGCAAATCATCATAATCTACGATAACATCAGTACCACTTATAATATATGGCTCTAGAGCTCTCTGACCTAGAGGGATACCTACAGCTCTATTATAAGCAGGTATTCCCCTTTCTTTTGCTATTTTCTTCCCCCATGCTGCGAATTCCTTTTTACGACCACTTTGACGAATTCCACCACGACGATACATTAAAGGATCCATAGTTGATAATGGGTGAATTCCATAAATTTTTTCCATAGTTTTATAAATTAAACGGTCTTCCTCGTTAGGAAGGAACTTTTGGGCAAGCTTAGAGAGGTTATATTTGTACTCCGTCTCTTTAGCAATCCGTTTCTTTCCAAATGCAAGGTCTTTTCTATTAGACAATAAAATCACTTCATAAATTTTGTAAAATTAGTAAATAGAGTACTCCTTTTATTAATATTCTCTAAGGTCATTAAAGTATTTAAGAATTTGGCAATTTATCACAAATATCATAATTAGAATTAATAGAATGTAATAAATAAAAAAGCTGATAAAAAAGAGATTTAAAATTTCAAATATAATAAAATAAATCCTTTATATTCTCTCCTTTAAATCTTTTAAGATATTAGATATTAATTAAATTACATAGTAATATTTTATGAATTCAAATTGAAACTTAGAAATATTATCAAAAAAGTGATATATCCTTGAACAACCCCTCCCTAAAGGGAGGAGATTCATAGTCCCTAGTGTTCGATGAGAACGCTAGACACTATCGGATGGTTCTCCACCCGTAGATTCATGTTATTATCTTGAGAGTACTTGTTGAGGATTTGGATACTTCCTACAACATCCCTATCTTGTTTATAACCGCACTTTTTACATTTGAAGGTGCGGTCATTCGGTTTAACCTTTTTTCTGCAAATAGGGCAAGTTGAGGAAGTGTCTCGCTCATTTATTTGCTCAAATTCGATACCGAACTCTTCACACTTATTCTTTAACTTATTTATAAGAAGTTCAAACGACCAGAAGTTTTGAATCATCGTATTGAGCTTCTTCTTATTCTTGAAATAAATAGGGAGTTGGGCATTTCGAATGTGGGATAAATCGCCCACAATATACCTGGAAACTTGATTATTACTTAACTTTCTAAACAAATCTGCAATGATATTATTCATATAGTTAGCTAATTTTCGCTTTCTCTTTAAAAATAACCTTCTTATCCTTCTTGTGCTGTATCTACCATTCTCTCTTTTTGCAATGCTTTGAAGGTCATAAATCTTTTTGGATAGTTTCATATATTCTTTAAAGACATGTTCTGAAGGATAGAGAACGACAAAATCTTTGGTATTTTTAATATAGTTGACTAAATATCGCTTAATACCAATATCCCCACTTGAAACATGTTTAGAACGTTTCTTAATACATGTAGTTTGTATTTTATTTTCAACTACTTGATGGGCATAGAACTTTTTAATGTACGGAATATATTTGATTTCCATGCGCTTTTGAGTTCCGCTCCACTTTAAAACGCCGTTATATTTTATTCTAAGTAGTCCTTTAACTCCGTACTTTTGTTTCAAATCCTTTGGACAACTAATATAAATATATCTCTCATCAATCCGATAACAATCATTGCGACATATCAATAACGAGGGAGTTGTTTGGTCAGTCTTTCGATTTTTAAAATATCTTGGGAGTCCAACCTTATTTTTTACTTTTTTGGATTTGATCGAGCCGAAAAAGGAGTTCCACGCCTCTTGTAGCTTGTTCAAGATTTGTTGAGCATAGGCACTCCCTAAATTTTTATAAAGAGGATGAGTTTTTAGCGTTTCAGCAAGTTTAAAATTTGATGGAATTTTATTTTTTTTAAAAAATGCCTGTCGTTTCTCATAGTTTCCTATGTTCCATATCGCACTACTACGGATTAATATTTCTTTTAAAATCCTTGCTTGTTGTTTGGTAAGTTTTAATTCGATAATATTAGTCCGCTTCATTCTAAATATATATTAGAAATGCGCAAGATATATATTTTTCTATATATAAAGGTGGATCTTTGCGCAAAATCATTTTTAAAAATAATTACATTTTTATTTCAATTCAATAATACTTTAATTTGATTGCATTCATCCCCCGCCTAAAGTCGGGGGCATTCTGCAAGTTTTTAGGTAAAAAGATTTTTAGAAATATCTCAAAAGATTTTTAAAAATATTTCAAGATTTTTAACAGTTCAAAATATTTTATACCGTATTTAAAAAAGGTGTTTGATTTTCTCGAGTTCAACACCCGACTTTGATATTTTTAGACTTCCAAATTGAATCTGTTTGATATTTTCTTTTATTGGAGTAAAAACCTTAATAATATTTTCTTCATAATCAATTTCTTCAATTATACCTATACCATAATGTACGTCAGTTCCTACTAAACCAACAATAATCCCCTTTTCAACACCTAATTGGACTATGTGTATGTAATGAGCATTAAATTTTTCTTTTAGTAAATTTAAATTGTCAATTTTCCAAAATTTCTCTTCATCTTGGACAAAGAATATCCCATCCTTACTTATTTCACAATATTTTGATTTTAAATCTAAAGTTTCCTCGATTGTTTTTAACGTTTCTTCATCCGGTAAAGTTCCAGTTTTAAATAAGGAATAAGCGAAATTGATCTCATCACAATTGAAAGATCTTGATTGGGCATTTAAAAAATAGTCTCTAAAGGATACTTCTCGTAAGAATCTTCTATCATTATAAGTTCGTGGATGAACATCTATTGAAACAGATATTCTATGTATGGGGATAATTTTGTGGAATGGATTTAATAAATGCTCAATTTCGGTTTCTCTTTGAATACCTACGATTAAATTTGGTCTAATCAACTCGATTTTAGATGTTTTATAACTCCTTGCTGCATTTCCTTTTATCCATCCACTTGTATCGATTAAAATTACATCGGCTTTTGATGCATTTTCTAATAATCGGCCTATTCCAGCTAAACACCTAATCATATGTCCTGCAGGAGAAGTATTACCTATAAAAAATAGACTGTCGATTGGAACATCTTTAAGCTCCAAAACAGATTCTTTTAAAACCCCTAATCCAATAGTACAGGGAGGTCCTATGTCATGTTGACCAACATCTAAATCCAGTACTGCTATTTTATAGCCATTTTCAAAACTTTTATTGGCTAGATATGTTATAAGTGAAGTTTTTCCTGTATCTCCATCCCCAATTAAGAGAATTTTACAAGGTTTAGGAAGTCCTAAAATTTTCTTTACTAATTCCCTTCTATCATCTGGTATTGTTGGGCCTTCTATTTTTTTTATGTTTTCCGAAGATTCTGTATTAATTTGTAGAATAGAAAGCTTTTTTGCTTCAATAGGTAGTGCTTTTCCTTTTTTAACAAGAAATGATTGATCTCCATAAATTTTTTTGCCAAAAATTTCAATTTCTCCATCAACCACTTCAATTTTAGAAGGACCGATGACCTTTAGGGCTTCATTTTTTTTGAGCTTGATTTCCATTTAATACACTCAAATGTAGAATTTATCTTTTGGTCGAGAAGGTGATTTAACAGTTAAAACTTTAGCATAATCGGATAAAACTTTTAAAGAATGTGATTCATTAGGTTCAAAATAGATTGCTGTGCCTTTACTAAGATTCAGTTTTTCATCATTAACAATAATTTCTATTAGACCTTCAATAATGTACAAAATTTCTTGTACTTCCAAGTGAAAGTGAGCTTTAAATGACTCCCCTTTATTGAATTCCGCAACACCCAGCTCTACTTCGTCTATTGACGCATTCCATGGTCCTATCAACCATTTCGAAATCTTATTCCCCTTATCTACATCTTTTTCATTGATAATGAACAATTTAAAACCTCTAATGTTTTTTAAAATTAAAAAAAATCAACCCCCAATTTTCACTTTTAACCCATAAGACTCTAGAATTTTCTTAATTTCATCCAACCTATCTTTTTCAGGAGGTTTAACATCATGCATCGTCCATTTCATATCTAATTTTTCGTATTTTGATTCTCCCAGTCGATGGAAAGGAATAATATTAATTTCATTTACACCATCTAAAATCTTTACAAATTCCCCAATTCTTTTAATATTTTCAATAGAATCATTACAGCCAGGTATTAAAGGAAATCTAATTATCATAGGCTTTTTTAAATCAGAGATTTTTTTAATATTTTCTATTATAATATTATTATTTTTCCCTGTCAACTCCTCATGGTTATTAGAATCCGAATGTTTGAGATCAAATAAGATTAAATCAATATATTCTAAAACTTCATTAAAAGTTGTCCAATTTACATACCCACAAGTTTCAATAGCGGTATTGATACCTCGATTCTTACATTCTTTTAATAATTCTTTTAAAAATTTCGGTTGCATCAAGGGTTCTCCGCCAGAAACTGTGATTCCACCACCACTTTTTTCGTAAAATGGACGGTCTTTTTCTACTTCTTTAATAACTTCTTCTACAGTCATTTTCTTTCCTGCAACTTCTAAAGCTTCAGCATAACAAGTCTCAATACATTTCAGACATAGATTACATTTATCACGATTGATTCTTTTATCATCAGATTTAATAATTGCGTCTTCAGGACAAACTTCTGCACATTTTCCGCAACCTATACACTTGACGCTTGAAAATAGAATTTCAGGGTATTTATTTTGAGATTCAGGATTGCTACACCATAAACAACGTAACGGACATCCTTTAAAAAATACTAAAGTCCTAATACCTGGTCCATCATGTATGGAATATCGTTGAATGTTGAAAATTGTACCGATGGTTTCCATTTTTTTCACAAGGAAATTAAAGTTAAAATTGTTTTTAGAAATTGCTCTCTTAAAAAAAATCAAATATAATGAATTTTTAATAAATGAAATTAAAAGAAATTATAAAATCTTATGGTTTAACTAGTTCTTCTGCAATTTTATAAAAGGCTTTTTCTACTAGCTCACCGGTCTTAGCAGATGTTTCGAAGAATGCCAGGGATTTTATTATTTTTGACATTTCCTCGCCTTTTTCAGTAGGAACTGGTGCTAAATCATCTTTTATCAAGCTTCTTGATAGCCCGTCCATCTCTTTTCTTAAATCCACTTTATTACCAACAAGAATTAAAGGAATATCTTCGATTTCGCGCAAGTCTTGAACGAAATCAGGAATTTCAAGGTATGAACTAGGTTTTGTAACGTCGTAAACCACTAAGGCTGCACTAGACCCTCTGTAATACATTTGTCTAACACGGCCAAATTTCTCTTGCCCCGCCACGTCCCAACATAAAAACTCCACATTCTTGTTTTCTACCTTGAGATCCTTAATTAAAATATTCACTCCTATCGTTTCTTTATAGGATTCCGAGAATGCGTCCTCAACATATTTTTTAATTAAAGATGTCTTACCTACGCCAGGGGCGCCAATAAGGATAATCTTGAAACTGTAAGTATCCTCACTCATTTTCTCAACAACTTTTTTTTTAGTTTGTAAGATTGATTATTAGAAATTTCAATCAATCCAATAAAAAAATTTTCTTATTAATTTTTTATTTGTTCTTTTTTTCATTCGAATAAATTTGGATACATCGTTTTAACTAATGGATATTGTTTTTCTAACGATTTAAGCCATAAATCCTTTTCCCACATCTCATTTAGTTCTTCATCATTCATAATATCTCTAAGCCTATCTTTAAGCTGCTCACACGTAGATTTTGAGGGAATATATATTAGAGTTTCTAATTCTTTTCCATCAGAAAGAACAACTTTGCATGTAGTTCTTTGAAATAGATGTGGTACCCCTTCATAATAATCCAACTCTTTTAAATCTTCAACCGAAATATCATATACCAATGCTTTTAGAGTAGAATTTTTTTCAGTTGGAACCGCAAAGGGATAAAAAATACCCAATTCTTCAAATTTGGGATGATAAATTCTGACAAAATTCTTAATTGACCCAGTTCCTACCACTTTAAATATACTTTCACCAGATGCAGAACGAATAATAAAAGTACCATAACCAATCATTTTAATCTGCTTTTCAGAATCTTCTTTTTTTTCCATGCATTATCTGTCCATTAATTATACTCATTAATCCATCTAATCTTTGAATAAATGTTATTAAAAAATTAACTAGAAAAATATAAAATAGTTGATTAATTATTAAACCTATCATTTAAAATCTGGAATTACTAATGGATGAAAAACGATTCTCAAATTTTATTATCGCATATTTAGTATTATGGGCAATATCAGTATTTATTCCGGATGTTCTTTTTGGAAATTCTTCCAATATTTTTGCAAAAATGATGACTATTGCAGTTCCAGTTGCTGAATATGGAATTTTTTACGTTAATCTTCATTTAAGTACTTTCTTTGAGTTTCTTCTTCCATTCATAATCCATCCAGTCTTTGCTTTTATTTTATATGGTGAAATTAAGAGTTCTCCCCTACGAGATGCAAATAATAAATTGACAATCTGGACGAAATATGGAATTATAAGTGTAATGTTAATTTTTTCATTGGGTTATGGGTTTCATTATGTAGGAGATGCACTCGATACAATCATACCATTTGAATGGATAAAAATTAGCTTGATAACAGGTCATATAAATGAGGCTTTAATATTTCTTTATTCAAAAATTCCGGCATACTATTTTGATGAAGTAATCGCTCATAAGTTGGTGCAAATTGGATTACTTGGCACTTATTCTGGACTAGCGTTAATACAATACTTTCATCCAATCGAAAATGAATTGAATGATATAGAACATTTCGGAAAAGCTATATTAGGCGGTGCTTTTGGGGGTGCAACAGCAATTGCATTAGCAGAAGGTCAATGTGCCTTTGAATTCTTGTTTATCAATCTCGCTATTTTGATATTTATTATAATTCAAATAAAGAAATTGGAAATTAATCTGCGTAAGCTACCATTTTTAACTTTTTTCTTATTTTACGTATTATTTATGATAATTGGAACTCTAATTTGGGGTTTGGCAACTGGATTTAAACCATTCTACCCATTCTTTTATCAGATGAGTGAATTATAATCTGATACTTTAAAATCTAAAGAATAAATATTATAATGACTAAGAAAAGAATTTTTAATCAAATGGTTTAATCTCTGTCTATGGAAGAAATTTTCGTTTTTTATATTGTAGCACTATATAATGGTATTGATATTTTAGCTCCATTTCAAAGCATTGATACAATGGTTTATGCTCTTTTAGGATTACTTCAAGGCATTGTCGAATGGTTACCTATTTCAAGCGAAGGGCAAACAATGTTGTTAGCTATCAACGCTTTTAATATAAATCCATCACTTGCTTTTTCTCTTTCAATTTGGGCTCATTTAGGAACTGCTGGCTCTGTTTTGATTCGGTTTTTCCGCGATTGGTTAGATATGTTTACAGGAAAGACCGAAGAATCAAAGATTTTAAGGAAATTCGTAATAATTGCCACCCTATTTACTGCCGTTACAGCAATACCATTATACTTCTTAATTGGCGAATTCTTAGAAAATTCAATATTTGGAGATATCGTGTCATTAATTATCGGAATTTTTTTAGTAATAACAGGAATTTTATTAACAATTATGATGGAGAAACTTCAAGGATCAAGAACAACAACCGATATTACTAATAAAGACTCAATTCTTGCTGGCTTAGTGCAAGGTGTTGCCATCTTGCCAGGTATTTCAAGGAGTGGAGTAACTAATTCTTATTTACTTTCACGGGATTATAAAGCGGATACCGCTCTTTATTTATCATTCTTGATGAGTCTACCTGCTATTATTGCAGCTGCAGGTTTTGATTTCATTCAAAGTGATTTCCAAATTCCGGGAGATATCACTGGAATAATTGTTATGATAGGTGTTGCTTTCATCGTTGGACTTGTTACTATGGAAATCTTAATTCGTATTGCTCAAAAAATTTCATTTGGTTACTTCTGTATCGCATTTGGAGCTGTTGCAATAATATTAGTAATTATTGGTTTAGCATTCATTTAATTTATTTTTTTAAATTTTTTCAAGATAATAAATTTAAAAATAAATCTGAATTATAATATTTAACATCAAAAATAGCATAGTGGGATTTAAATGGAAGAAGTTTCTAATGAAAATCGGATTTTAATAATAATAGTTTCTGTTATTCTCTTTATTCTTCTATTACCTGCAATACCATTTGATAATTCTATAATGATTTCTATCAACGGAGCAACTAGCCATCCTATTTATACGATATTGAATGTCTTATTTATAATTGAAACATCTTTTATCCATTATATATTCGTAGCGATGTTTTTTATTCTATTATTGGTAGTCGCAATTGCTAAAGATAAAGCACCGGTTTTGGAAGAATGGAAGATAATTTTAATGGTTAGTTTAATTGCTTTTGCATTTGAAGAACCTTTAATAAATTTATTAAAAATTATTATTGGGAGACCAAGACCTTTTGACCAATGGCCTCTTGTGTTATTCTTAAATCAATTAACATCTGCTAGTGGCTATAGTTTTCCCTCAGGACACTCTGCATCAGGATTCTGTGTAATAGCACCATTATTATTAAAATTTGAGAATAGAATATACAAGATATTATTTAGTCTATTTGGTTATTTAACAGCTTTTGCACGGGTTTATGTTGGTGTACATTTTCCAACTGATATAATCGTAGGTAGTCTAGTAGGTATTGGGTTAGGATTATTAAGTTATATTGTTTTCAGTAAATTCCTTATTGATAAAGTAGATGATAAATTGCCATATATCGTATTTGCTGTCACATTATCTATCTATATAGCAGTTACTATAGTGAATTCATTGATTCATTAGACTCAATTTTTTTCTATTTTTATCTATATTTAGCTATTTCAGTATTTGATCCTAAGGAAATTATTTCCAGTTTTACAAATACAAAACATTTTAGAAATTTTTAAGAACATTTTTGATTAATTTAAAAAAAACGAATTAAAGGATTTAAAATCCTATATTTTTTTATTTAGAATTCAGGTTAAAAGATGACTACAATGAGCGAAGAAAAGTCTGGAAACAAATTCGTGAATTATATTAAGGGATTATTCGATTTTAGTAAGTATGATACAAAGACAAAGCTAATTATTTTAGTATTCATAGGTTTGGTTGTTCTTTCAGTGGTTCTTTTGTTCTATAATTATATCATTGATGAATCATTTTTAACCAATATAGTAATTAGATATATTGTCATACCTATCAGACGGCTTGGATGGATAGGTATTTTAATAATATTAGGTTTTATGGTAATCCAAGGATTATTAGTTCCTATTCCTAGTGAACTTGTCCTACTCGCTATTGGTATAATTTATGGTCTTGTGTTTGGAACTCTCATTGGTATTGTAGGAAGTATGGGTGCTGCTATCGTTTGTTTTTATATATCAAGACGTGGAGGCAGACCCGTTGTTGAAAATGTAATAGGAGAAAAGAATTTAGAGATGGTTGAAGGTTGGTTAGAAAAACGTGGTTTTGTTGCAGTTTTATTAGGAAGAGTGATACCTTTTATACCATTTGACGTCATTTCATACGGTGCAGGATTTGTTGAATCAATAAAATGGAGAGATTATTTAATTGCGACTTTCCTAGGGTCAATTGTAAGAGCATTGTTTTATTCATTTCTCGGAGATTCTTTATTACCCTTTGAAAAAGGATTACTTGACACCTTTGCAACAGCTCCAATAATAGGTCCTTTAATAGTGGATAATATTATTGGTGGGGTTCAAGACCAATTTAATCTAATACTTTTAATCTTACTTGCAGGATTAGGTGTGACATTTCTAGCATATCAATTTATTCTCTTACCACGACTACGAAAACAGCAAGAATAAGACCATATAATCTATCAAATTTTTTATTTTTTTCTATTGATTATTGAACACATATTTACAGCTTTCTTTTTAAGCTAACTAACAATTAATACAATTTTTTGTAATTTGAATAATTAAATTATTGAACAACTCCTACCTAAAGGAAGGAGATTTGTGCTCCCCAAGACCACCACATCGATGCCCTGTGGACAACACCTGACAGTTCTCTGCCAGCTCTCACAATTTATTTTACTTCCCGTGCGAACTGTTTTTCGGGAAGGATGATTACTCATCAGTTTATTATTACTTAAAAATATATTTAAACGAAACAGATTTAATGAAAAATGAAAAAACTGAAATTATATTGCATTCATCTCCCACCGGAAGGTGGGATCATTCTGCAAGACTTTAGGTAATTTTTTTTATATTTAGTAATATAATTAAAAATGGAGGTTCTTTTAATCTGGAAAAATAAGGCGGATATAAGAAAATTTGTTTGGGATAAGATGACAAATCAAAAAATTGCTCGTTTCCCATTTCCAATATATGGGCGTATTCCTAATTTTATTGGTTCTGATAGAGCAGCTGAAAAAATTAGATTATTACCAGATTATTTAAATTCTTTATGTATATTTACGGGTCCTGATTTCGCTCTTAAAGCATTAAGGGATTTAGTTTTAAATGATGGTAAGATATTAGCTTATGCTACCCCACATATGAAAGAATTTAAAATGTTAAAGGGCAGATATAATACCACTATAAAAAGTTTGAGCAAATTTGGTGAGAAATTAACTAAAAAAGTTGATTTTGTAATAGTAGGAAGCGTGGCTGTTGATTTAAATGGGAATCGAATAGGAAAAGGATCCGGTTATGGAGACCAAGAAATAAAATTTTTACAAAAAAGATTTAAAGGTAAAAACTTTTTAGCAGGAACTTTGGTCCATTCAAGTCAAATTTTTGAGGATTTTAGTAATTTAATAGAACCCCATGATGAAAAAATAAAATTTATATTAACTGAAAAAGAATTAATTGAAATCGAATAAAAAATGCAAAATATTAATTCAATTATTGATAATTTAAAGAAAAAAATTCAAATTATATCTGATATTTTAAAAAATCTTACAAAAGATATATCGCTTAAATTGAATAAGATAATTTCAAGTAATTTGAGTTTATTTTCAATTCCCAATGAAGAACAAAATAGTGCATTATATAATCAAATAGTAATTGAGCTAGCAAGTTATTTGTTAGTGAATCAAATTCTTCTTTACCATCAATATAGTGTACTTTCAGAAGAAGTTCCACAATTAGATGAGTCACTCAAAAACCTTGAAGATTTAAAACACAATTTTGAAAATGTTCAAGACAAAAATTTTAAATTTATTTATTCTATTGATTTGATCTCGATATTTACAAACAATTCTTCTCTTTTAGAACAAGTTAATGCTATCATTAAACAGCTTAAAGCTTTAAATCCAGAATTAATTCAACAGGATCTTGTTGGAAGACTCTTTCAGGAGTCATTACCAAGTGTTTCTCGAAAAAAATCTGCGGCTTTCTATACAAGACCTGCTGCTG
>JABXJV010000400.1 GCA_013375355.1 Candidatus Helarchaeota archaeon | reverse complement strand
ATTGAATCGATAAATCTTCTAATTCAGAATTATTATAAGAATCTTCTAAATAAAAAAATAGAAAAGATGGAGCTCCACGCTCGAATTTTAAAGATGTACCAGATAAAGTCAAGAATTCTGTTGGTCTCTTTTGAATCGATAAATGAACAACCATATTTGGCTCGGTAAAATTTTCTTCTTTAATATGGATATTTATGACATATTCTCCAATATCTCTAGAAGATGTATTAAAATCTAAAGTGTATGATCCGTTTCCTAATTTGATGAGTGTACCATTTCCATAAGAACTAACATTATTTTTATTATACCATGTATAATTTGCACTTGCATTATCTATTGTTGCATTAGTATTTGCGTCTGTATAATTAAAAGTAATATTAAATGATTCAAACCTATATGTAGTAATCTCATAGAGACTCTCAATGCTCCCATTTAATAGAGTAGCGTTATCAGCTTTTTTAATTAATTCTAATTCAACAGAGTCTTTTGGAAAATTATATAAACTTTGATATGGAGAATCAACATTTTTTATATCAGCTATTAAAATAAAACCAAAAAAAAGAATGAAACCAGTAAAGAATAATATTTTTTTACTTTTACCAAACAATTCAATCAGCCCCCAACTGACTCTTTATTTATTTTTTCTTCAACTTCTTTCCATTCTTCAAAATATTCTTCTTCCTTCTTAATACGTTCCATTTCTGTTTGATAAGTGTCCTTTAAATTTTTTAAATATTCAATCAAAAATGATTCAGGAATTGATTTATTATTATAATTTTCAAGGATTTTATTTAGTAAATATTCAGGAAAGAACTTCTGAATACGAAGATCAGTAATTAGGAAATAATGTTCATTATTTTGCTTATCTTTGAATATTTCTATAGACTTTATGGATTGAAGTTTGTTCAAAGTTTC
Organism: Candidatus Helarchaeota archaeon; assembly: GCA_013375355.1. The sequence continues at coordinate 6,860 of JABXJV010000400.1, read as the reverse complement.
ATCTATATCTTTTAATTTGCCTACAACCTTCTTTATTCCTTTCTTAGATGCTGGTGAAAGACGTAATAATTTTAATAATTGATAACTATCTAAATCACAGAAAATTTCAGAGATTATATCAGCATCTTCATTTGTTGGAGAATAATCTTGGAAGTAATTTTTTACTTTAGAAACATAATTTTGTGCGATGTATTCTGGAATTTGCTTTTGAAGAACTAATTCAATAATATTTGATGGAGGAACACGGGTTATGAAAAAATCTCCAATTAAAAATACAAATTCATCAGAAAATCCTTCGACAGATAATTTTTTTACTAAACCAAGTTTCGATAATGAATTAATAACAGAATCAATGTCAAGATGATCTATACTTAATTTTTCTTTTAACCAATTTTCAAGGTCTTTTCTAAAAATATAAACATTTTCAACTAATTTAGAAATAATTAACCGTTTGATCTCATCATTATATGCAATTGCTAACTTTTGATCTTCTTTAAAGTTAGGGTAGAGTAAAATATGATTAAAAAGATCAGGTAAAAAATCCTTATATTTATCATCTGAAAGGTTTTTTATAATTTTCTTGCTAATAAATGTAAGAATATTTTCAAAAATTATTGGATCTTCTTCATTTTTTAATAACAAGCTTATAAAATAATTACTATTGGAGCCTGTATATAGACTTGCAAATTTTGAATTTCCAATCGTTACATTAGAAAAATTAACGATTTTATTAGTTGAATGAGAAATTTTTAAAATATTAAGAGTTTTTTCTTCAATTTTTAAATCTTGGGGATATCTAGCTTTAATTTCTAATCCTTTTTCAGCTTTCTCAGTGAAAATAAATATTCCAGAAGGCATTTTTATTATTCTCCTAAAAAAAAAGTTTGTCTAATTATCTCAGCTTGTTAGGAAATTTAAGATTATTTTATAATTAATTTTTATCCTTATTATAAAATTTGCACGTCCACAGCCTTGAAGCCTATATATACGGTAGAATTTACATCAAGACCTAGGTCTATGAATGATTGATGAGTAATTAATGCTGAAATTTCTCGGCCTATATCAATTTTTAATTTTATTATAACACCTTCATCAATGAAATCAATGATTTTGCCTTCAAAGACATTTCGAATACTAGATTTAGGTGCAGAAGTGGATACCACTATCGATTCGGGACGTATACAAGCTTTAACGTCACCTTCTTTAGAAGTAGCAGTTTGAATTTCAAATTGATTACAATTAATTGTTGCTATTTTAGTATTCGGGTCATATTTAGATACACCTTGGAAAATATTTTCAAATCCTGTAAATTGAGCAACAAATTCGTCTTTTGGATGTTTAAAAATTTCATCAGAGGAGCCCACTTGAACAATTTTTCCTTTATTCATAATAATGATTCTATCTGCAAGAGTAATAGCTTCTAATCTATTATGTGTAACATAAACCGTCGTAATTTTCATTTGTTTTTGGATTCTAATTATTTCATCTTTTAGTTGAATCATCGTATTATAATCTAACGCAGCTAAAGGTTCATCTAAAAGGAAGATATCCGGTTCAATTATTAAAGCTCTAGCTAACGCAACCCTTTGTTGTTCACCTCCACTTAAAGTAGATGGATAACGTTTTGCAAGCTTAACCATTCCTACTAAAACTAAATATTCTTCAATAAGATCCAGTTTTACGTCTTGTGGAATTTTTCTAACATCTAAACCATATCCTACATTTTCCCAAACTTGTTTATGAGGAAATAACGCATAATCTTGAAATACAAAGCCAATATTTCGCTTCTCTGGAGGCAAGTGAGTAATATTTTTTCCATTAAAATACATTTTACCACTATCAGGATAATGAATCCCTGCGATAATTTCTAATAATAGAGTTTTTCCTGCTCCTGATGGTCCTAATACAACTACAAATTCGCCATCCTTAATTTTTAGATTAATATTAGTTAGTTCAAAACCGTCCCATTTTTTATTTATATTTTCAAGGATTAGCATTAGATCACCTTAAAAATCGGTTTTGGCTTCCCTTGAGCAAATTTCAAAATAATTAAAACAATAAACGTAATTAATATTAAAGAAATAGCAATTGGTCTAGCTCCTTCTAACCCTGAACCCAAAAATTGGTGGTAAATCAATGTTGAACCGATTGGTGGAGTCGAGGCTAATATATAGACTGCACCAAATTCTGAGATTCCACGAGCCCAGCAAAGAATACATCCTGTATAAATCCCCCTTGATGCAATTGGCATTGTAACGGTTAGAAATGTTTTTGACCTCGAAGCACCTAAAGTCCGTGCAGCTTTTTCAAAATTTGGATTAACCATTTCAAATGCATCACGAGCTTCTTTTATTAAAAATGGGCTACTAACAAAAAACATTGCAATTATTATTCCCCAGGGTGTGTCAGTAAATGAGATGTTTATATTAGAAAATAATTGACCATATAATCCACTTTGCCCATAAATGGCAAGAAGAAGAATTCCAGCTACTGAATGAGGTATTAGGACTGGTAAGTCTATTAACGAATCAACTACATTTTTCCCAGGGAAATTATATCTAGCTAGTAAATATGCTAGTGGAATACCAAAACAAAATGCTATCATCGTTGCTAAAAAAGCACAGTAGAATGAGGTTATAATTGCAGCTCCAACATAATCAGTAAAAATAGCATTCAATATTTGAGCAAAATCCTCTTGAAGTATTACGTTGAAAATGGGTACAATAAGTGCCATAATTAAAAAGAATGACAGTATAATAAAGAAAATTGTAAATGCTCCATATTTTTGTATTTTCCAAAGGGACTCTTTCATCATATATGCCTCTTTCTAATAAGTAAATAATCTAGGCCAAAGGGTAATCTGTGCATAAAGACTTCAAAGGTGCTGGCACCTTTGTTGTATCACTTGCGTATAAGGGAGAGTAAGGCTTAAGCCCCATACCCTCTATAAATTGGGGATTCATTAAAATGAATTGAAGATAAATAATTGCTTGAATTGGATGAGGTGCTAAAGTGGGAATGGTTAAACCATATTGAATTGTTTTTGCTTTTTTTGGAGGACTGCCCTCTCCTGGAACTAGAGGACTTGCTCTACTAACTTTTACTTTATTATAAAATTCTTCTAGTGAAAAATTACTTAAATCACAATGATCATCAAATTCGAAATAAGATAGGTGATGTTGGATTGCAATTGATTCATAAATGAATAAATAATCTATTTCTCCAGCCTTTAAAGAAGCAACTAAATCTATTTCTTTTGCTTTTACAAGAGTAGTTCCAGGACCAGAGTATCCCATCATAGGATCTTTTCTAAATAAAGTTAGATTAATTAATTGTGGGTTTTCGTCTTTGGTGAGGTTATAATATCGGTCAGCCAGTGCCCATACCATTAAAGTCCGGTATCCACAAGGATCTTGCCATGGATCAGCTCTTCCAAATGTTACTTCGGGAAGAGCCAAAATTTCCCACCAATTATTTACGTGATCTAATAAATTATATAAAAATGGTGGATTATTTCTAGGATCAAAAGCAAGAACCATTTTATTTCTAGCAAAAATAATATACCAACTGCTAAAATTTATATTTGTGCCTGGAATTTGTTTTTCCATCATCATTTTTTCAATCAATGAATAATCAGCTGATCCAACTAGATCTGCTTGACGTCCTAACTCTGTAACTTGTCGTATTGCTGTGGCTGAACCATATCCTTCATTATCAATTATTTGGTCTGGATTCAATAATGTCCAAAATGTTGCATATTTAGAAAAAGGTCCGGTCAAAGATCCGGCATGAAAAACTTGCATTATTGTTTTTTCTCCTTTAATATTTATCTGAAGCAAACTTGCGAGCACCGCTAATATAACAATTGATATTTTTGTTGCTGATTTTACTTTATGCTTGTGCAAGTCCCATTTGCTAAGATTCAAAGATGACAAAATTTTTCACAAATCGATATGAATGAGTATATATATCGATATTAAAGTTTAAAAAAATTGCTATTATTTTAAAAATCAAAAATATTTAGACTAATTTTTAGAATTTAAAAAAGAAATATAAAAAAAATTGTAAGAATTGATAACTTTTTTTAGTCGCCTCTGATTTCTTTGAAGCTTGCCCTATAATCTTTCTTCAAGACTTTTCCTGTGGAAGTCTTCTTTAGCATTTTTTCGAATTGAACAATTCTGGGACACTTATAATCTGCTAGGTGTTCTTTACAATAATCTTGTACTTCTTGTTCTGTCATTTCTTCGCCTTTCTTTAAAACTACTATGGCTCGAATAGTTTCGCCCACTTTTTATTTTCTTCTTTTCTAGTTTCTACTATCCTCTAATCTTCCTCCTCGAAAAATTCTTTGAGTGTTTTTTGACTTTTTGCTTTATTATAAGCATCTTGAAGTCGACTCAAAAATTCCTTTTTTTCCACTTCTGTAAAATCTAAATAATTTAAGAGGTCTTCACCTGGTAAGAATAAAATGTTTTTTTTGAACATCGTGCCCTCTGGAATCTTATACTTCCTCTTTTGCCTAAGTTTCTTCCCAAATGACCATGGACTGTGAAGAAGCATCGTATCCTTCCCATGATAACCTTTCTCTATAGTTTCGTTAGCTTTCTTTTGACTTTTATCTATTGTGATTTCCACTACGATAAATTTTATGTCATCAGGAATTTTGTGCTTTTCACGGAGGGATTCATCCACTTCGATTACGAAATCACCACGGATACCTTGTTTTTGAAATCTTGGAATCGCTTTGAGAGTTTCATATTCGGTATAAACCATTATTCCTTTTGGTTCCACTATTTTTTTGACTTCACTTTGAAAAAGGGTGTGAAATTTTATACCAGTTCTGAATCTTGTATCTCTGGGAAATCTTTTTTTAAAATCATTTTTTAAATACTCTTTAGCTCTCCTCCCAACTGTAGTTGAACCAATCCCAACCTTATCAGCTATTTCCTTCAAGCCCATTTTTGTTGAGTTTATAAGTCTGATAATCTCTTTTTCTTTCTTTTTACTGATTCCACCATGTGGGGGAAATCTTTCTCCATATTCAGCTCCTAAAATTTCATGTGCTATCCTTTCTACTGGAGTTGTACTCTTAACTCCAGCCTCCTCAGCAATTTCAACTTGAGACAGTTCTCTATCATCAAAAATGAGGTCGATTATTTTTTTCTCCTTTTCTTCATCAATTTTTCCATAGTTATATTTCTTCCTATAATGCTCTCCAAATTTCTCTTGAGCAATTTTTGCAGCTGAATATTGACTGATACCAACCTCATTAGCTATTTTTTTCAAGCTCATTTTAGGATTATCCATTAGTTGCCAAGCTTTCCTCTTCTTTTTTTCATCAATTCTGTACGGGAACCTCTTCTCATACTCCACGTCTGATAAGATTTTTTTAGCTATCTTTCTCACTATATAGATACTATCTACTCCAGCCTCCTCAGCAATTATTTCCAGAGGTAAGTTTCTCTCGTTTTTTATTAATTTAATAATTCTTTTAATATCCTCATCATCGTATTTTTCTTTGGGTGAGGGAAACCTCATATGATAATTTTCACCTAGTATTTCTGCGGCTATCTTCAGTATTGGATATAAGCTATCTATCCCAATCTCTTTGGCGATCTCCCGCAGACTCAAATTCCTAATATCATAAATAAGGTCGATAATAAGGTTTCTATATACCTCTTTTTGATCAATCTCATCAATTAGTTTAAGATATTCATTTTTTTTATCCACCGCCAAGTCTAATTTATCAATAAGCCAATTCTTAAAAATTTTAGTGAATTTTAAACCTCTATTTGCTCGTTTGCCCATCATTTGTTCATATTCATCCATTAATTGCCTAATTTCTGAATTTGGATTTTGCAAAACAAGTTTTAACTTTCCCATTTTTGTCGTTTTTTTTGTTTCTTTAAAGATCAAATCATTTTTAATTCCCTTGTTTGGTTTGTTCAAACAAGCAATAATTTTTTCGTCATCAATGTTACCTGCTGAATCTATTGAGGTATTAAAAATACATTTTAAAGTGTCTTCATCTATGGAACGTAGAAATTTTAAATAGGCTGCTTTTTTTTGAAATTCTGGATCAGACAAGGTGGAGGTTGTGACATCTTCGCAGTCCTCAACTTCCTTTATGTCGCCCTCATGAACAATTGTACAATATTTTTTGATCAATTCTAAATTATTCTTGGTATCTGCAAATTCCTGAGTATTCTTTTTAACGATTTTTTTCTGAAAAGATGGATTATTAAAAATATTTTTACATAATTCGTATATTTCTTCACGTTTATTTACAGGTAAATCTTTTACTGCGTTTTTGCATGCTTTAATTATATTTTCTTCCTTGAGTTCTTTTAACCATCTTGCTTTTGGCAAGCTAAAAACACCTTATAATTCTTTTATTTTTGCCAGACAATTACTAATTCCTTTTAACCTCATTAATTACCTACATTTTTTATTAAAATTACTTATTTTCATCTTCAAATATAAACTAAAGGGGGTTAAAATACCTAATTTGCGCAATTTCCCAGATGTGGGGACATATTGGATCTGGGGACAATTTTTATCAACTTTAATTTAAATTATATTACATAATATTTAATTTATTAAATAAAGTAAGCGGTGCGAATTTACGTTGGGCGTAAAAAAACGTGTGGTGTGAATTTACATTAAACGTAAAAAAACGTATAGTGTGAATTTCCTTTGGATGTAAAAAAACGTATATTGTCAATTTTTTTACCTCATTAGGTATTTATTTTTTATTATTTAAATTACCTGATTATTGTTTTATTTAAAGATAAATACAAAATCAATTAAAATGGTAATGCTAAAATAGTTATAACATCATAATTTATGACTTTAAT
>JABXJV010000399.1 GCA_013375355.1 Candidatus Helarchaeota archaeon | reverse complement strand
GGTACTATTTTGAATGCTACCAATTTTCAAAATTCTGTTTATTCAACTTATCAATGGGACAATATTTCTCATAGCTATTTAAATGAAAGTGTTGGGATCTTAATGGCTTATGCAGTTGAATTAAGTGATTATAATCTTAGCATTGTAGATAATATTTATTCTGTAAATATTAGTGTTGTAGCAAATATTAGTAATACAGCTGGAGTTTCTTGGGCAGGTTGGCAAATTTGGAATTGGAAAGCAAATAGTTTGCAAGATATAAATAGCACAGTGTTTAATAATCAGACACCAGTTTTTACTTCGTTTCTAATAACGAGAAATTCTTCATCTGACTTTATTGATGAAACCAATAATTCACGAATTGAATTTTTTATTAATATTACTAGCTCTAATCCAGTTAATGTGAGTGTTGATTATATCAGTTATAAAGTTGAATATTATGAAGTTTTAGATGTATATTCAGATTATGTTGTGAACACAAGTTTGATTGTTCGAATTGGCGGTTATGATAACCATTCAATTGATAAATACTTTTTATTAGCCAATTCTAAGAAGATTTTCGTTTGGATAAATGGTACTAATGCGACTCATGGAATTGATAATTATCATAATTTTAGTAGTTCAGAACTCCCAAATGGGGATATTACATTACAATTAACTGTTTATGATAAAGCAGGAAATTCAAATTCAACTACTTTTAGTACAAGAATTGATAATATTAGACCGGAAATTAATTTCACTTCATATGAAAATAATAGTATCTTTACATCAAGCGGAAGTTGGAATTTTATTATTCCTATAACCTTTTTTGCTTTAGATAATATTACATCTATTGAAAAAGTCGAGTTGTATTTTAATGGAACTATAGGTCCAGTCCTTCCAGGGCAAGATGGCCAGGTTATTGAATATGATGCATTTGGCAATGTAATCTTTGTTCAGCAGAATGCGACTTGGTATGAAGACGGCACTTTTACATATTATTGGAATGCTTCAACCTATCAATTAGGCTCAAAGCATAATCTAACCTTGATAGCATACGATATAATGGGGAATTCGGATAATTATTCAATATTTATAAATAAAATTAATTTTGAAGCAAGCCTAAAGATAGAATTTGTAGGTTTAAGTGCTATTCCATATGTTCAAAGTTTCCTATATATAAGTTTTAAAGTAAAAAATATTGGAAATTGTACTCTTTTTGATTTCGATACAAACCTCCATTTTTATTTTCTGGATAAATCATTTTTAGGTTTGGAATTGGGTTGGATATCAGTAATTCAGTTAGGAGATGTTGGTAAAAAAACTTGGCTCGCTCCAAATGAAAGTATGACTGTAGAATTTCTAATATATGGATATGACTATTATTCTTTAGGTCCAATTCCCGGATATTTTGATGTTTATTTAAATGTTTCAGCTAAATCAATAGAAACATATCTGATTTCAATTGATAAATATCAATTTGCTGATCATCAATTAATTTTATCTTTTAATACTCCGTATTCGACTCAATATGAGGATTATCTCCTTTATATTATAGTATTTGTATCGGCTTTTGGAGCAGGTATTCTTCTACATATTCTCATTAGAAGAATACAAATACGTTCTATGAAATTAAAACAAATAATGGAAGAAAAAATTAGAAAAACAAAGAAAAAATAAAGATATTCCAGGAAAAATATAATTTAAAACCATTTATCGAGACTTTTTTGCTTTTTCTTTTCTTTTACTTTTCTCAAACGTTTTATAACATTATTAACACGATTTTCACTAAAAGAATGCTCGTCAACTAATAAATTTAAGATTTTTTGATCATTATATTTTTCAAATTTAATTGTATAATCATCTGTTACTTCTGGATTTTGAAAAATTTCGCGAATTTCTTCATAAGGGAAATCAATTTTAATCTTTCCTTGTTTAATTACCCCTTCTATATTTTTATTATCAAGAATATTTTTAAGTGCTTTTTTAGGACCGATTCCACTTATTCCTTCATTGAAGTCAGTACCAATCAATAATCCGATATCAATTAACTGTTCACGAGTTATTGAAATGGCATCCAAAGCATCTTTTAAAATTATTTGTTCGATATTAATCTCTATGGTTCTATCAGTACCTGGAATTTTTCTTCTTCCTGTTATAGTAAGATTTCTTATCAACTGTGGAGTTCCAAACAATAAAGAGTCCCAATCTTGAGATGCTGAAGCCCAAACATCCCCCTTTGATGCAAGATGTGCAGCTTGTGACTCACCTTCCGAAATAGACTGGACATAAGGAATTCCCATGGTTTCTAATAGTTTTTTACTTTCCGAAATCATATCTCTTGTCAGAAATAAAGCTGCTTGAGCATATTTTCTAGCCGCAACAAGATCTCCTCTTTCTATTGCAGATTCCCATTCTATTTTTGCATTTTCCCTTTTTTCTTTTCTAACTTCTAATACTTTCATCTTTAGAGATGTAGGCTTGCCATCATAAACATAAACTGGTTCAACTGAATTTTCTAATAAATTAATCGTCCTAAAAAAAAGACCAGATAGATGGGAAGTAATCCTATCCTGAGAATCTT
>JABXJV010000398.1 GCA_013375355.1 Candidatus Helarchaeota archaeon | reverse complement strand
GGTTTGGTTAATATACCTGGAACAACAACTGCTGTTACTTCATATGGAGTTCCCGTATGGACAGACTACGGAAATGGCACTGTTCGAGTCTGGAATGTTGTTGAGTACTACGGAGATCTTTATGAAACAGATCTAAATCCATTTGGCCTTCTTCAATGGATCTGGGATGGTGCTTCTGATATATTTAAAATAAATGATACTGGAGCAGGCTACGAATCATATATGACAAAATACTTAGCTCCCTACTCAATTCCTGATTTAAAAGGGACATTAGATTGGCTAGCTGATAAAGGGTTTACTATTGAGCATATATTAGAAATTCTTCCAAGGGTTCTTGAAGACTTCAGTTCTTCTGATACTGGTTCAACTGATATGCTCACAAATATGCTTTCGACAGAGTCAATAGTGAATTTTGTTAAATCTTTGGAAGACTATTTTAGAAGAGTTCCTGCAATAATAAATAGGACTGATTGGGCAATGTATCATGATCCTAACAGCCCAAATTATCTATTAGATATCGTACAAAATCGTACAAGGGCTGCAGAGTTAATTCTACAAGGATTAAGTGACTTGCCCCAAATTTTAGATATTAATCCAGCAAAAGCTGCTAGAGGAGCACTTTCCTACTTAATGCCACGTATGGGTGATATTTTTGGCACAAGTGGTGTTGGTGGTGAAGGTGGTACTGAGGCACTACTAGATGATCTAAATACTCTGTTGCATGATAGCGGTTTAGTGGACATTATTTTCGAAGACACGAGTAAAGTAAGGAATTTGGCTTTCGATCTTTCAATACAAAATACAGTATTGAATTTAACATTTATGGGCTGGAAATTTATTAATATATCACTAGATGATCTTGAAATTCCATTTAATTTGACTGAAATAGGCGAAGGTTTGGGAGATGAAAACGGTAATGGTAATGGAGATGGATTTCCAATTGACATTCCGCTCGATTTTGCTTCACCTTTTCCATATATCGAGTTATCAACATTCAATGGACCATATGAGGTTACGTTCCAAGCACTAAATGCAACCAACAATCCCATTCCTTTTGAAATCGAGGATGTAAGTGTTTCATGGGGTCAAGTCTATTATTGGGCAGATCAAGACGATCCAAGAATAAATACTTATTACTTTAACGTCACAATGTATAACTCTCCACTATCTGGCTGGTTCAACGAATCTCTCTTACCTGATGTTCCCCCAAATGCAAAATTGTACATTCATAATGTATCTGATTACTTCCTTACACACACAAATAGTACTGGTCACGTCACTTTCTATGGAAATATTGGAGAAGATAATTTTGGTTGGGTTGATCCTTATGTGTATGTCCATGTCGAACCAATAGATTTACCAGACTTATTCTATTATTGGTGGAACGTTACAACAATTTCAACTCAATTGACTTTAGGAGGTCATCAAGAAATTCAAAAGGCACGTTGGATCGTACCAAAAAGTGATAATACAGTTCCTGAAATTGTAATTCAGACTGCAACTCCATTTAATTCATATGTCACTGACATTGATAATGATGGTCTTTCTGAAATCTTTGCAAGGGTCGAAATCGATAATAATACCATGTCTGATGTACAAAAGATATTCTATATGCCAAATGGAACTGTAAAATCCTTAAATGTTTTACACGGATTGGACTATTACGTAAATCTCACGGCTGATAGTGAAATAGTTCAGAATGATACTTGGGATGTCGAAGGATTTGGTGGTCAAACGACTTATAGATTCTCGGAAATTGTAACTCCCGATAGGTCAAGCGTTATTTATCCCATTGCACCCAAGGTTATTACAGGAATTCGAGTAGATTCCGGTACTTGGATTGATGATTCTTTAACTAAAGCTCAAGTATTCTATTATGATATTGACGATACCGACGAAGATACTCCGATTTATCTATTAAATTGGGACATAAGAAATGATGGAGTGGTTGAAAACTATACAGGTTCCAACCGAATAAGTAGAATTTATCCTGATAATTTAGGTACTCCTGCTGAAACATTTAATTGGAATATTGTTTCAGGTGGGTTACCACCAGCCCTAAATGCTTCTAGAGGGACTCTCCTAATTTACGATGAATATGACTATGGTGCTGAAAATTATGAGAATAACTATAGAATCTGCGATCTAGATCTATTCCTCACTAATGTATCAGGTGGAGATAGGCTCAAGACAATCACATACCTTAAGTTAATTTATCATGTTTATCATGTTCCTGAAGGTGATGGCTACGGTTATTTTGCCAATCATAAAGATATAGTTGCTTATTCGTACGATGGTAAATCAGTTATTCCAGGAACAACATATACAATTAATCGGGAAATGCAAGGAAACCCAAAAATTCTGGGATATACAAGTAGTGGTATGGATTCACAAACTGCAGGTTATGATTTAATTTGGAATGGTCCATATCATCATAGTGACACTGGTGCCCATCACGCAAACTTTTCGTATGTATTTCCAATTCCTTCAACTGGTTTTATTTCAAAGATATCTTGGAATATAACAAATCTAGATGATACAACTGCAAATGGAATTAATATTACTAAACTTTCAGCATTCTACGGTGGATTTGGTCCTGCCGATCCAAATAGAGGTTGGAAGAACGTAACTCCTCCTGCGTACGGTGGTGGCGGTGTCTACACTGGCACAATATTCTCACAATCTTCCTTTAACGGCATTTATTCCGATCCTTGGCCTGGAAATACGCACCATCTATACTTATCAAACCGTGGGCAAAACCTTTCTGAAACTTGGGAATATTTAGCATTCGATGTTTATGTACAAGATGATTTCTCCACAGGACCACAAGGTTATGCTAATTTAGGATGGAATGACACAGACCCACCTTTAGTAGGTCAAGTAAATAACCCATTGCCTGTCACGATACTGCTAGAAATTGAGACTTATGATTTTCTTGATGAATGGGGCATGGATAATTTCGAACTTCCAGAAGGACTAATCTCAGGATTCAGGTTCGAAGCTATGATGTGGGACCCGCAATGTATCGATGATAACCTTTCGCCTATTTTCTATCCAAATTTCACAGTTTCTTACAAGACAGTTCAAATGGAAGATGGTTCTAGCCTATTTCCATTAGTTAATAATTCCATTCTTACCTCAAGAGTGTATGTGGTAATGGAGATGGAAGATTCCATTGTAAATGATGATGTATCAAGTGGTCGTGGAGATGCGTTATACGTAGATAAAAACCGCACTTACGGATATCTTTGGCAACCACTGGATATTGCTAATACGCCATATGTAGTAACTAATACTACAATTCTTAATGCTGAATCCGACTTTTTAATTACTGTAAATATATCAGCGAACAATGCATTACGTAACTACTACCTCAACATGACCTTACCTAATTCGAGAGGTTATCTTGAAACAAAATTGGGCAGATTGATCGTTCTCAGTAACAATCCAGATGTAAGTAGAAAAATGGGCACTTTTCCACCCAAAGCTATAATAGATATACAAAACGGCTATCCACATACTTACCGACTGGGCACTAAGTTTGATTTAGATCCCGTAGCTTATGAATATATGATACAATATCATTTGACTTTCAGAGTTTCATCAAGATTCTTAAAAGATTGGAGAAAGAACTTTACAGCACTGGTAGGTCCATATGAGAGAATTTATTTCTCTGTGATATGGGATAAACCTAGAGGAACCTTTGAAGCAATTGATGAGCGTTATATTAAAGGAATAACAGAAGGGGAATTATATAGAGACGTATGGATACAATACATGTAACAGAAACTACATTTAATTTTCTTTTTTTTTAATATTTTTGATAAAAGTTTAAATTACTTTTTAAAATCTTAATTCCTAAGATAGTAAAGATTTGTAACACAAAGAATAAATTAAATATTTACAATAACATGGAATGGTCAAATGAAAATCCGAAAGAAATTAGTAATTTTTTTTTTGCTCTCACAATTTTTATGCCAATTTTTTATCATATCCAATCTAATTTCCCCTAATGAAGAATTTCCTTATTCTTTACCCCCTGATAATATAGTCATTCCTTTTAAAATTAAGGATGTTCCCTCTCCTCAATATGAAGATTTTTTCAGCCAATATAACTGGGAATTTGATCCTGATTATGCTCCTCTTCAGATTCTGACAGTTGTACATCATGATGAAAATTCAAATTTAGATGATTTCGCATATTTATCGGCAATCCCTAATGCAATATTTAATGATAGTGGAATTCGCAAAATATCTCCAATAATATATGATAATGTTATAGACCATGAGAATACTTTGGAATTTTTAAGAGAATGGAAACAATATAATGATATATTTGGTGGTTTAAAGAGAGTAATTTACATCGGCGATGTTTCAACAGCGACCCAAAATAAAATTACGGATATTTTTGGAACCCAAGGCGAAGCTGGCACCCCAATCTATTTCGATGGAAATAATATATTTGATTTATCTGCACAGATTAGTGATTTTTTCTGGTATAAATCATCTAAAGCTGTTTTAGTATTAGGTAATGATACATTTAACGAACCAGAATCAATTTATAGTTATTCCATAAGCGATAATATCAATCCAAATACTTACTTGTCTTTAATAGAAAACATTACAAATACCAATTTGGAAGATATTTTTACTCCCAATAATATAACATTAAATGGTGGTGCGATATTTGCATACATCAATGATACAAATAATAAACTTGCATTGGATCTAATTGGGAATTACACTTCATCAAATAGATGGGTGTTTGACACTGATAATTCAACAGATAGTAATTTAATCTTCTTTCCCAATGTTACATATCCTGCGAATTTATCCGATTGGGCTATCCGCGTTTATAATACCTCTCAAATTTCTTCTGATGTGGTATATAACATCACTTTTTGGAATTTTACTGGTTCTTCTCATGTTGTAAAAGTAAATTATTCAAATTCAAAATTAAAGATTGATATTAATTGGACAGACTCACAAAAAGATATCGACTTATGGTTATTAAATCCTGATGGACAATTAGTAGAAAGTTCAGATCGCAACGGTTACTTATATGAAAATGGTGAAACGAATGAATCAATATCAATTGAATATCCATCAATGGGTAATTGGACTATAATCGTTACCGCAAATGAGAATCAATCACCTATTAATTATACTTTAAGTATTAATTTTTTGAACCATTCAAATTATAAGACTAGATGCATCGAATCTGCTTCTAATGGAGCAGTTATTGCTTCACTTCTGCATACTCCTATACTATTCACTGATGGTAATAGTCTTTCAACTTATACACGAGAAGTCTTATCAAGCTTAGCACTTTCAGAAGTGATTGTAGTTGAACCTAATGATACAATTAATGAGACTTTAATTACTGAATTAGGCATTTCTACTTTAAGTTTAGAAAATCTTTCAATAATTCGTGAATATATTCAAAATATAAGCTTGCAAAACGATTTCATAATAACTACCCTTAAAGATGGCTATTTTGCTGCCGCAAGCTTATTATCCGCTTATCATGGTGGAGTTGTTCTACCAATATTTAATGAAACATTTAATTTCTATTCAAAATCTCTAAGCAATTATAAATTAATGGAATATAGTTATTTCCAGACCCCATTAACAGGTCCAGGACCAATCTATGAAGATATGACAGATCTTTCAGACATCTTTCATAATTTATTAAATGATTTAGATCCTGGAGGTATTAACCGAACGGTTATAACTGTATCTCAATTAACAGACTTATACCCAATCTTTGAAAGAGCTATAATTGGAGAATCATTTTCTGGCAGATTTCCTGGAGAAAATGAAATTGACGATGCAGTATATATATGTCGTTCCATATTATATAGAGCCACCAACTATAAGAAATATACTTCTAATGAAAATGCTCTTTATCAACCATATGAAAGAACGGGATATTGGGCAAACAGGTTCGATTCGTTAAACGGTGCAGGTAATGCAAAGGGAAATTGGGGTCCCTTTAATGATGGATTGGTTAAAGAGGCAAAAGACGGAGACTCTCATTTTTGTAATAATAGTGAATTAGGTGAAATATTACGACCATCTTCTATACGTTTAAATGATTATGGCTTAGTTTTTGATAATATTACGAAAATTAATATTAAATATCGTGCAAGAATAGGATATAATGACACTAATATTCAATTTGCAGGATTGAAAATTTGGAATTGGACAGCTTCTAATTTTACTACTCTTAGTGACTCCATTTTTAATTCAACAGATTACGAGGACGGATTTTTTTATATAACTGAAGATAATAAATCTCATTTTATAAGTTCTGATGGTGATGGAAGACGAATAGAGCTTTTTATGTATGTAAATACTACTGGACCAATGATTAATGCATCTGTTGATCAAGTCCAATTCAATATAACTATGTGGTCTCCATTTGCGAGACAAAATATTTTATCTTCTAGCATTTCATACTGGCATAATTTTACCTTTGGAGGTCAAACATACAATTATTCTGAAGTAATTCCAAATAATTTCTCAAATTATGCTTATATTGTTAATTATTCGACATCTTTTTCCAATATCACTGATTTCCTCAAAAATAACATTGCACTTTGGTATCTTTGTGGGATGGGCAATTATTCTGGGATTCCATTTAATGATAATGGGTCCATTAAATTAATGACTGATGACTATTGGAGGGGGTTTAATACAGGTCAAACTCCGGAGGATCCAATAGGTGCAGAAAATCCAGTGGATCCTAGTGGCGTCAATGAAGCTTGGATAACTGGTAGTGAACTTTTCGATGTATTAATAAATGAGAGCCTTAATTTATCGCATATAATTTTAAATAATGACTTTCTGGCTTCCACCCAAATGCCAAATCTCCTATTAAGTCATGGAGCTTCCGTGGTCGTAGCCAATTTACGTGATAATATGTTAGGTTATTCTGAATATTTATTCTATATCTATATTCAAAATTTATTGAAGAATAAAACAATCGGTAAAGCTCTAAATGAGGCATTAAATGGAACGAGTCATTTGTATTCAAAAAATTGGAAGGGAAATATCGCCGAATCCCCACCATTTCCAAATAATTCAGAAGATTATCACCAATTTGTTATATTTGGTGACCCAGAATCTTATCTTGCTAATTCTACATCCCTATTACTTTTACCAGGTAATTATAAACCAATTGCTCATAAATTTTACAATAAATCAACTCGCAGGGGGCAAAAATCAGTACCAACATATCAATTTGATTCAGTATTTGATTCATTTTTATATGCAAATATAACAGATATCGATAATTCTTTAGATAATCTAACGGTTTTAACTGTTACTCCTTCAGATCCTTCGTGGTTATTATTTGGAAGTTTTGGTAATACTAGTTATTCACTGGATAACCACTTATACAATATAGTAGTATTTGCACAATTTCATATTTTAGCAGTTACAGTTCCACTTAATATGGTATGTTCATGGTATATTGATGATCAAACCGATCTTGTTGAATTTCAAAATATTCTCTCACTATATTCTAGCCCACCTACAATAGACAATTCCGATCCGACCCATTTCTTTTCTATTGATTATTATCAAAACGGATCCGTCGATCCAATGTATTTTGATCAAAATTATACAATTGGAAGGGTAAATCAAACGCTTAACGCTTCAATCGTTATACGAGATACTGATCATAATAATATTACATCCTTTATAGATGATCAAAATGAGTGGAATGTAACACTACATCTAATACATAAGTCTAGCGGTATTTGGGTAAAGAATCTTACAATGCAGTTAAGTAGATCGACTGGGGATTATATTACGAGTGGTTATGAATGGATTTACGGTTATTCGCAGTGGAATACCTCATATATATTTACAGATGATGATCCTATTGGTGAGTATGAGTTCTATGTGACCAGTAGGGATAATAAAGATTCATCCAACTATGAACAAGTTAATTTCACTGTAAAAGATCCCGAAGTGACGAATTGGCCTGCTGAATTAGTCTCATTTACAAACAACACAAATAGTTTATTTCGAGTTAATGAGACTCTAAATATTAATGCGACATTTTTTGATAGAGATGATTTTTTAGATGAAAACTTTTCAAGATATAAAGAAAACAATTCAATAATATTGAGTTGCGAAGGAAATAATACAATTACTAATGTTAGCATAAATGGGAGTTATTTTGAGAATGATTACCAATCTACATTTGCTGATGATAATATCTCTCATGTAATTATTAATGACTCTTATGGAAAAATACGTATGCCATATTCAATAAATCTATCAAATGCCGCAATAGAATATGATAATATAACAGAAATTGAAATAAAAATTAAAGCATTCTTAAATAATACTGAAAATGTCACCTTTGCAGGTTGGCAGATCTACAACTGGAATTCCCAATCGCTTTATACATTAAGCAATAACATATTTAATTCTACTAATAAGACCTCTGATAAATGTTATATCTCAAAAAATAATCTGTCAAATTTTGTAAACCAGACAGATAATCGTATTGAGATCTTCTTTTATTTGGAAACAAATACAACTACTAACGCGAGTATAGATTTTATTGAGTTCAATGTAACCTATCCCGTCACAAAAACTGGAATTACAGCAAAAATAAAGATGTATAACCCTCTTTATAGTAAAAGTTGGATTAACCGCACAATGACTTATGATAAAGTAAGGGAAATTTGGGAATTCAACTGGATTTTTAGTCCAAAAAATGATAGCGGTACTTGGTTTATACATTTTAATATAACTGATAAAGAAAATATTTGGAAAACCTGGAATGTAAGTGAAATTATGAATGCAAGTAAAAATATTACAGTAAAGAACCATGATCCTAATTGGGTATCCAAAAATATTTCTACTAATTCTACATATAGGGGCAATCCTATTGAATTCTATGGTAATGCTACTGACCTCGACGTTTTCAATCGTACTGAAGATCTAACTTTAAGAGCTTGTTTATACCATGCAGTATTAAATAAATGGGATAACTCAACTATCCTAGAATATAATAACATCACGAATGGGTGGAATTATTCACTAATTCTAAATTATTCATTTCGATCAGGAAATTGGTCATTCCAAGTTAGTGTAAGAGACAAACATGGAGGATATAATGAGACCAATAAGACCTATCTCATTGTATTAAACAACCTCCCTGTTATTACTATAACCAAATTTTCTCCTAGTGATTTTGATTTATATGAAGGAGAAAGTATTTATCTTGAAGGTAGTTTATTTGATGTGGAAGAGCTCAATATATCTTATATTCAATTAAATGATTCTTCTGGGAAATTTTTAAAAAGATTCATTTGGTTTCCCCCTGGAAGTACAAACAAAACTTTTAGCATACACATTTCCAAGAGGAATTACCAGCATTTAAGTTTTAAAGGTAAGTGGACGCTATATATCTTTTTAAATGATATGGAAGAAGCAGTTGCAGAAGTAACATATAGAATTTCATGCAAAATGCCACCACTCCTTCCCCCTCCTCCTCCATTTTCTTGGGATTTTCTCATTATAGCAGGTCTTATTGTAACTGTAGTACTAGGCACTATATTAGTTTATAGGTTTTATAGAAGAGAGCAAGTAGTAGTTCCAGCAAGTAGAGTTAAGGCTATTATTAAAAAAATGATTGATGAAAAAGAAGTAGCAGAGCTTGAGGAAGAAAAGTTAATTAAGGAAAGATTAAAGAAAGAAAAACTTAAGAAAAAGCCGTCAAAGAAAATTAAAAAAGCAAAGCCTGTTTCTAAAGAAAAGTTGGAAGCTAAAAAAGAAAAATTAGATAAATTAGAAATTAAAAACCTCGAAGTTCGTCTATCTGAAACACTAAATTCTGCAAGACAAGCAATTAGGAAGAAAAACTTTAATTATGCGGCAGAATTATATCAAAGAGCTGCAAAAATTTCATCGAAATTAGGAGATTTAGACAAAGCTAAAAAATTTTCAGAAAGAGCAGAAGAATTATATAAAAGAGGAAAGAAAAAATTTAGTTGAATCGAATAATTTCTTTCCATTTAGCCAAAAAATTTATAATATTCTTTTTAAAATTTGTTTTTTTCCAAAATATTATTGAAGTATTAAATTAAAATCATTTAAAGGAATAAAAATATTTTTTAAGTAAATGATAATTGTTTAACTGAAAGTATAATAAATAACTTAAGAATGTGGTTAGAAAATTGTCAATATCCTCAGCATTCAGAAAAGAATTATCAAAAAGTGAAATTGGAAAAACAATTAATTTTTGTTATCAGTGTGGAACATGTTCAGGAATATGCCCCGCTTTGAGATACAGTAAAATTTTTAATCCTCGTCAGATAATTGAAAATTCATTACTTGGTTTTAAAGAAAAAATCATCGAAGGATCGATGATTTGGAACTGTACGACATGTCATTCATGTCTTGAAGTATGTCCTCAAGCAGTCCTCGTTTCTGAAATTATGTTTCATTTAAAGAATCTTGCTACACAAAGAGGCAACCTACCCGAAGGGTTCAAGATGGAAGGACAAAATGTGGCGACGCTTGGGTTAAATATACCAAATAGTCCTGCAATTGCAAGGCGTAGAACTCAATTAAAACTTAAAGAGAATATTACAACCCCAAAGGTGGAAGATTTCAAAAAAATTTGCAAGGCTACTGGGTTTATTAAATTAGTAGGCGAACCCGAGAAGAAGGAGGCATAAAAATGAGTGAATATGCAATCTATGTTGGATGTGTAATAGCAAATCGGTTCCCCTATATAGAAGCGGCAAGTAGAAAGGTTATGGATAAGCTAGGCATTAAAGTGGCTGACATACCCGAATTTGGGTGTTGCCCAGATCCAGCTGGTTTTCAATGCATTGATCAAAAAACATGGACGGCAATTGCGGCAAGAAATTTATGTGTCGCAGAAGAAGCAAATAAAGATATCTTAACTTTTTGTAATGGATGTTTTGAGACATTAAAAACCGTTAATACCGAATTAAAAAATGATGGACACCATTTAAAAGAAATTAATGAAATTATATCTAAAATTGGAAAACAATTCAAAGGAACTATTAATGTTTATCATCTTCTTGAAGTTTTATACAAAAATATTGGAATTGAAGCTATACAAAAAGCAGTTACCAAGAAAATGGATGGTTTAAAGATAGCAACTTTCTACGGTTGCCATTACGGAAGACCTGGTTATATTTTAAATTTTGATGACCCTCTTAGACCAGAATCTTTAGATAAAATAGTAGAAGCAACCGGTGCAAAAAGTGTTGAATACCTAAAAAAGTACCAGTGTTGTGGAAACGCTATTTCCGGTGTAAATGAAGAAGCTCAAACTGCAATGTTGGAAAGTAAACTTAAACAAATAGACCGTGTAAAAGCTGATTGTTTAGTTGTAATGTGTCCGGCTTGTTTTACTCAATTT
The DNA here is from genome assembly GCA_013375355.1 of Candidatus Helarchaeota archaeon. The sequence goes on along the minus strand of JABXJV010000398.1, from coordinate 30,257 downwards.
GAAATGAATCAAGGCAAAGTAAATAAAGCTTTTAATACCGAATACAAAATACCTACATTATACTTTACTGAATTATTGGCGTTGGCATTTGGTGAAAAACCTGAAGATTTAGGTGTTAAATTTCACCGAATAAAGTTAAAAAGTTTGTTAGAAAGAATTTAATATTTTTAATTCAACTATTTTTTCTTTAATTCTTCATTAATTTTTTTTACTCTCTCGATTTCTTCCTCTTGCCACTTGATAAACTCGGGAGTTCCCCCTTTAAATAATTTAGATAACTCTTCTTCCAGTTTAGTTGTGGTAATTTTAATAATCCATCCCTCTCCATAACAGTCAGCATTTAATATTTTAACATTATCTTCTGGAGCTTCGTTGACTTCAGTGATAATTCCCGAAAGTGGTGAATATAAAGTAATCCAACCTTTACCCGCTTGAATGGAACCGAATGGTCTATTAAATTTAACTTCCTCATCTTCCCTTAAAATTACATCTAAATAGGTTAATTTTTCCAACATTGCTTGGGCAAAGTCAGTTATGCCAATTTTCGCAGTTCCGTTTTCTATTTTTGCCCATAAATCTTTATCTGAGTAATATAGATCATCCGGGAGATTATATCCTTGAACATTTACCAAGTATTCACTTCCAAATTCTTTTAAACTTAAACCAAAAATATTTATTATATTTTATCACTCTTGGAAATTATTAAAAATATGTAAAAATGTCAACCTAGAGGTTTCAAATTGGTAAAAATCGGAGATTATGATTTACCAGATAACCTATATTATCATGAGAAACATACTTGGGCAACCAAAGATGGTGAATTGATACGTGTGGGCGTAGACTCAATAGGTGTTGCTCTAGCAGGAAAAATAATTTTTGTAAGAGTTAAAAAAATAGGTAAAAACATAAATGCTGGTAAAAATTTCGGAACTGCAGAAGCAGGAAAAGGTGTAATTCCATTAACCGCCCCTGTTACAGGAGAAATAGTTGAAGCAAATCCTAACGCAGCTGGAAGAAAGGTGAAAGATCTCAATGATGACCCTTATGGAGAAGGCTGGCTTATTAAAATGAAGCCTACTGGAGATTTTGATGCAGAATTAAGTAATTTAATTACCGGTGATGCTATTAAACCTTGGGCCGAAGAAGAAATTAAACAATTATAATATTTTTTAATAGAAAATTAATTCTATTTCTATTTTTAAATGATTTATTTTTAGAAGTTATTCTTATCACTACAGATTATTCTTACTTTAAAATCCAGGTTGTACCATTCCAAGTCTCTTTTTTCAAAGGATGATCTTGTTTATTAATAAATTCTACTAATTTTTTAGCAGATATTACTTTTTCTTCTGTAGCTATTTTATCTTTAAGTCTGTCTGGTATCCACTTTTCAACTCTATCCTTGAGATTTTTGTTTATCCAAACAATTCGTTTCCAACCACCGTCCCCTTGCATAAATTTTTTATCTTTTAAGGCAGTTAATGCAATTCCTCTATAACCCGGAGATTGAATATTTCTATTATAGATTTTATTCACAGTTGAAAAATTAATTTCGAGAGGAGTTTCCCCTTTATAATAATAATCTGCGATACCAAGTGCATCAATTTCGGGAATTTGAAATAGTAAAGCTTCAAAATATCTACAACTAGTCTGAGGATCTTTAAATGCTGAATATAAATTAACTTTTTTTACAGTTTTATTTGTGAATTCAGAAATCTTGGCATTTACACCAGTATAACTCCCGTAAAGGTTATCTAATGTTTCACCTTTAGGTATTTCAAAAAAAATTTCTTTTGGTTTAAGTTTAAATGAAATATTTGCATCCTTCCAGTTAATTACTCCACATGTACCGTAATTGTTTGGCGTAACTATACAAGCATGATTTGGACAATAATATTTGCAACCGGTACAACCGTAAAACTTATCGACTTCATCATCATTTAATTTTAAAGCTTCTAGTCTTCTTTGTTCCCAAATATAAAAACAATCATCATTTAAAATCCTTAAGGTCTTATTTGGGTTTTGTGCAGAATCAATTAAAAATTTGATTTCGACTTTTCCTATCTGAGGAAAGGCATTTTTTAATTGACCCATTAAAGCACGAGCTAAATGTTCAATTTTTATTCCTCTTTTTGCTAAGCTTTTGTGGATTCGAATCCATATCAAATTTCGCATATTTAAATGCATGATCCCCTCTATAAAGTCATGAAGATGGGAAATTATACCTTCTAATAATCCTGGTGTAATTATATCTAATGTTGAGCTGGATAATGTAATTATTTCGATGAAACTATAAGAAAATCCTTCATCAATTTCATCAAAATCTGGACCCCAAAGTTCTAATTTTCCATCCTCCAGAGTTTTATCTTCTTCACTAAATTCAATTAACTCAGCAGCTGCTTTTACTTTGGGACCTCCAAATTCTACATACATATCATTATTTCGAATTCTTTTACCCGCCCATTGCTCACCTACATGAAAGGGTAGATCTTCTAACAGCTCCTTTGGATCGGGTGGAAGCTTTAAAGCTTTATTTAACTTCCCAAATTCGACCATTTTATAATCACTATATTATGATTTTCTCTTTTGATTTAGCAACACATCTTAATTTTAAGAAATTTTGGATTATAACGTAAAATAATAAAATTTTATCAATAATAGAAAGAATAAAGCTTTGATTCAATAAGTTTATAATAAAAAAATGATTGTAGGTCTAAACAATATCAGAATTATTTATACTCTTTTTTTAATTGTTTTAAACACCATTTCTGATCTAATTCAGCATGTCTAGCAAGGAAAAGCATTCCTCTTCCATAGTAAAAGTTTGATTCTTTCAAATAAAAATCTGCGGCTTTATTGAAATATTCTGGTTTATACCTCCCTAGAAATTCATAAAGTGTAGCAACCCAGTAATATAGATTTTTTGCGATTAATTCTGAAATTATATTTAAAAGAGGTTCTAAATTATCTGGTTTAAATTTGTCTATATTTTCATTAATTTCATCTATATGAATATTTATTTTTTCCTCAGTACGAAATGGATAACTATTAGCTACAGTTCCTAAGGGTATTTGCGGGATCTTACTTTCTTTCAAATCGTTAGGGCTATTCAAATTAATAAAACTTTTAAATCCTGGATCAAAACTTTGAACTCTCCAAGAAATAACTAAAACTAATTCGGTATAACCTCTGAAAATATCATCAATTCTTCTTTTTCCTAATTTGCATACTAGTTTGATGACTTTTAAGCAATGTTTAACTGAAATACATGCTGGTAATGGTTCTATTACACCAGATTTATGAGCAAATAATGTGATTCCACTTTTAGATAAATCTTCAAGGAGTAGTTTTAGAGTTTGTACTTTAATATAAGGCAAATCACAAGGCAAAACCATACAAAAATTTGTCTTTACTTGTTTCATCCCAGTTAATATGCCTAATAATGCCCCCTTACAATTACCTTTTTCATCTATATAGATTTTAGCTAATTTAATATCAAACTTTTTTAGTAATTCCAAATATGTTTGTTTTCTTTCGTCATTGTTAACTATAATTATTATCTCATCTGTAATTTGTTTTAAAATTTCAATTAATCGAATTAATATGGGCTTACCTTCTATTTCTACTATAGCTTTATCAATCCAAGGTTTATCCTTTGTTTGAAACCTTTTTGCAAGCCCACCTGAAAGAATTATACCCGCAATCTTATCCATTTATTTCATAACCAGTCAAAAAGTTTGATATACTTATTATTATTTTAATATAAATAAATTAATCAATTTAATTAAATTTTAAAGTTTAGAGTTTATTTGAAAATGAAATGCAAAATCTGTAAAGAAACGGCCAATATTAAATTAGATTATTGTGGTTTAAAACTTTGTAAGCCTCATTTTATTGAATATATACAAAAAAGAGCCAAGAGAACTATAAAAAGGTATCAAATGGTCCGAAGAGAAGATAAGATCGCTGTTGCATTAAGTGGGGGAAAAGATAGCCAAACTTTAATTCATATTTTAAAACAATTATATATGGATTCTAATCCACTTATCGGTATTCATATCGATTTGGGAATAGATAATTATTCTCAAGAGTCAGCTAAATTCGTAAGAATTTTATGTGACGAGTTAGAAGTTCCTGTTCAAATTATCAATATAGAAAAAGAATATAATTTTACGATTGATATGGTAAAAAATAACAAAAAAATTAAACGCCCAATTTGTTCTAACTGTGGTTTGGTTAAAAGATATGTTCTAAATGCATTTGCTAAAAAATTCGGGGTTAATGTATTAGCAACTGGCCATGTTTTAGATGACGAAGTCAGTATATTATTATCAAATTTAGTTAATGGTAATTTTGAGCAGCTTATAAGAGGGGGTCCTTTTCTTCCATCAACTGATGTTTCAATGATTGCTAGAGCTAAACCATTGTATGAAATATCAGAGCTTGAGACTACACTTTATGCGCATTTCAATAATATTTCCTTTATAGGAACCCCTTGTCCATATGATGTAAATGCAACAGTATCTTCATATAAAGAAATTACAAATAAACTAGAAGAAAATCAGCCCGGATCAAGATATTTACTATTGAGAAATTATGTTAAAATTTATAAAAAGGCATTTAAAACTTATAATATTGAAAAACAACAGGAAATCCTCCATTGTAATGTTTGTGGAGGTCCAACCATAAGAAATGTTTGTGCATTTTGCAGTTTAAGAAAAAAAATGGAGGGTAATGAGTGATTAAAGAAGGAGATAATATAATTTTAATTTCTGAACGATTAAACCGTTGGTTAGTAAAAGTTCAAAGCGGAAAGGAATTTCAAACACATAAAGGGATTATCAAATTTGATGATATCATTGGAAAAGATTATGGTTTTGTATTAGAAAGTTCAATAGGAAAGAAATTCTATGTGTTAGAACCTCTTATTTACGACTATATTTTTAAATCAAAGAGATCTACACAAATAATTTATCCCAAAGACGCTGCAATTATCACGTTATTTTCTGGAATACATCCTGGTAGCAGAATTATTGAGGCGGGGATAGGTAGCGGAGCATTAACTATTGCTCTTGCAAATATTATTAGACCTAATGGAAAAATATATGCATATGAAATAAAGGAGGAGTATATTCCTGTGGCTAAGAAAAATTTAGAGAGAGCTGGACTTGCTAAATTTGTAGAAATTAAACATCGAGATGCATTAAATGGATTTGATGAGACTGATGTTGATAATATTATATTGGACTTGGCCACACCTTGGTTAATTATTCCTATAGCCTATAAAGCTTTAAAAAATAGCGGTGTAATATTAAGTTATTCTCCTACTATTGATCAAGTCCAGAAAACCGTTAATATTATGAAAGAGAATAATTTTATCGATATACATACAATTGAATGTTTAATTCGTGAATGGCAAATAGCTCCAAATAAAGTCCGCCCTCATATGAGAATGATAGGTCATACGGGATTTATGACGTTTGGAACGAAGATATTTGTCACTTAAAAATGATTCATTATCCTAAAAAATTTGTAACTAGATTGACAATTTTTAAATATTTCATTACTCATCGTTTATCAGAACTTTATTTTTAATAAAAGACTATTTTAGATGTAAAAAATAGAGAAAATAAGAAAAATCCGAGATGATTTGTTATGTTCGGCTATGCTGGAAGAAGATTAAACGTTAATCTCACGGATGGAAGTATTAGAACGGAAACTCTAACTGAAGAATTCTGTGAATCATACATTGGCGGTTATGGTTTTGCTGCTAAAGTACTCTGGGACGAATTTAAAGCAGGCACTGACCCTTTATCCCCTGACAATATTTTAATTTATGCTATGGGTCCTGCACAAGCTTCTCTCCTACCTACAGCATCTAAATATGGTGTATTTGCTAAATCTCCATTAACAAATGTTTTTGGTATGGCTATATCATCTGGTAGTGTAGGTCAACAATTTCGAAGAGCGGGATATGACATGCTTGTAATCTATGGCAAAGCAGAAAAACCCGTATATATCTTCGTTGACGATGATATTGTTGATTTAGTGGATGCCTCTCATTTATGGGGACAAAAAGATTGTTGGGAAACAGAAGATATAATTCGTGAAGAACAAGGAGATTCGAGACTTGGAGTAGCTTCAATAGGTGTGGCGGGTGAAAAACTAAGTAAAATTGCATGTATTACAAATGACCGAAACAGGCAAGCAGGCAGGACAGGTATGGGTGCAGTTATGGGGTCTAAAAATGTGAAAGCTATTGCTTTTCGCGGGTCTAAAGATGTGACAGTAAAAGATAAGGAAGCAGCCATGGTAAAATATTCTGATTTATTAAAACGTGCTGTAGGTCCGGCAACAATAAAATATCGTGATTTAGGTACTCCAATAAATACATTAGTTTTTCAAAATTTGGGTGTTCTACCAACTAGGAATTTTCAAAACGGTCAGTTTGAAGAGGCAGAAGCAATTAGTGGAGAAACTATGGCAGAGAAATGGGTAATCAAAAAAACAGCTTGTTCTAAATGTCCAATAGCTTGCGATCATCTATGTTTAATAAATGATCAAGGACCATATCAAGATTCACTCTCTAGTGTTGATTTTGAATCTATTTTTGCTTTAGGCTCATGTACTGGAGTAGGTTATTTCCCTGCGGTCACAAAAGCGATTGAACTTTGTGATAGATTGGGAATGGATACAATGAGCGGTGGAGTCACCGTGGCACATGCGATGGAATGTTTTGAAAAGGGATTAATAACTAAAGAAGATACTGGCGGACTTGATTTGCGATTTGGAAATCATGAAGCATTAACAAAATTTGTAGAAAACATGTGCAATAGAGAAACGAAAGCCGGTGATATTTGGGCAGACGGTTGTAAAGCAGCAGCTCTAAAAATTGGAAAAGGCTCCCTGGATTTTGCAATGCAAAACAAAGGACTTGAACTGCCAGGTTATGCAATTCGTGGCTTAAAAACTGCTGCATTAGGTTTTTGCGTATCTATTCGTGGTGGTTGTCACTTACGTAATGGAGCTTATTCTCCTGATATTAAAGGAAAGGTCGATAGATTAAAGGAAGAAGTTGGTCGCGGTAAAAAACTTGTCATCCCTGTAGAAAATTTATATGGTATTATAGATTCTTTGATTATTTGTAAATTCACGCGTGGTGTTTATAGCGGCAATGATGAAATTGCAGAATGTTATCAAATGATAACAGGAATACCTATGGATGCTAAAAAAATGTTGAAAACTGGAGAAAGAATTGTCAATTTATCTAAATGCTTTAACATCAGAGAAGGAGCTAGAAGAAAAGATGATTATCCGCCTGAAAGATGCTTTAAAGAACCCTTGCAAACTGGTCCTACTAAAGGTGCAATTATCGATAGAAAGGGATATGACCTTATGCTTGATGAATATTACGAATCAAGAGGTTGGACCAAGGAAGGGATACCAAAACCTGCGAAATTGAAAGAATTAGGGTTAGATTTTGTGAAGTTGGATGTGAGTTAAATGTTTAAAAGAGACAGAAAAACAATTATTTGTGATGCGGAACTTTGTACTGGTTGTGAAATTTGTGAATTCATCTGTTCAATAACAAAGGAAGGTGTACTACAACCTTATCATTCGAATATTCGAAGGATTAGAATTGAACCTATAGTAAATTTCGCTATTACTTGTCAATTCTGTAAAGATCCCCCTTGCGTCGGGGCATGCCCAGAAAAAGCACTAGAACCAGATGAAAAAACTGGAATAATTAGAATTGATGAAAACAAATGCGATGGATGTGGCTTCTGCATCCGTGCGTGTCCCTTTGGGGCGATCAAGCTCCATCTAAAGAATGAAAAAGTGATAATCTGCGATCAATGTATAGATGAAGAGGATGGACCCCAATGTGTTGTACTTTGCCCCAAAGAAGCATTGGAGCATACAACTTTAGATGCATATGCAGACAAAGTCAGTAAGGGTGCAGTAGAAAAACTATTAAAAGCTTATACAGAAGAAAAAACCAGTTAACTACTCTTTTTTTATTTTAATTTTTTAAAAAAATCCATTATAATATTTTAATGGAAAAGAAAAATTAATTTGAGCATTTAATACAAGGATAAATCCTTTTCTTTTTTTGATTTTACATTTTTAATTTTCCGTCTAATATTTCCTGATATATCGAGTTGTTGAATGGAATGTATTTTTTTACGCTTGAATCCCAGAAAAATAGTGGCTCTTGAAGAATTTCAATGTTATATCCTTCCTTTTTAATATTGAATTTTTTTATTTTTAAAGAACCGGTGAGTTCAAGTTCATCACAAATACGAATAAAAATAGGAATAGAATATCTTGGTAAAGATTCATCGATAAATCTAGAAAAACGATCCATTTCAAATTTAATTGTCGGATCTAATTTTATTGCAGCCATACCCGCCTTTCCAGACATGTTAGGAATAGCAACACCATATACACAAGACATTACTATAGGAGGGTGTGAATTTAAAATGGATTCTACTTCTAACGTGGAAACATTTTCTCCTTTCCATCGAAACGTGTCACCAGTTCTATCATAAAAAGACAACCAACTATCCTCATGAAGTTGTACTGTATCACCACTGTTGAAATAAACATCATTCGGTTTAAAAACATCTTGCATTAGTTTCTTTTTGGTCTTTTTTCCGTCTCTATAACCCGAAAAAAGACCGCCCTCGCTTACTCTAATTAATACCATTCCCACGTCGCCAGGTTTGCATTTCACGTGAAATCCTTTTTCATTCTTATAAAATTCGCTTGTTTCTGGGTCAATTTTCGCTAGAATGACCCCCGGACTAATATTACGCCCAATCATTCCAGGAACTTCATCTACGTTAATAAAACCTCGATGTCCTTCAGACAACCCGTAATATTCAATAATATGTTCAACTTTGAAACGAGATTTAAACTGTTCCCAAATTTCTTTTTTAAGCCCCATTCCAACCATATATTTTAGTGTGCTGTTCTTTTCATACTCAGATGGTGGTTGATTAAGAAGATAACCAGGAATTACTCCAACATAATTGGTAAATGTAACTTTGTATTTCTGAATATCTTTCCAAAATTTCGAGGCGGAAAAACGTTTTTTAAGTACCGTTTTTACACCTGAAAGAATCGAGGCAATCCAAGTCTGTGCACCAGCTAGGGTGTGATATAAAGGAGTTACAATGTAAATAACATCATTAGGGGTTAATTGTGCTATTGTTTTACCAACAAATAATGCTTGAGTAAACATTTTTTGATGTTTCATTATAATCGCCTTTGGAAGTCCCGTGGTACCAGAGGTGAAGATGTAAAATGCAGTTTGCTGTAAATTCGAATTAAAAGTGGTTCCAGGATTAGTTGATGATGCGGATTTAAGTTCGATTGGTAAATCCATGAAATCGTGAGGAATATCATTAATATTATTCACCACAAAAATTTGATCATTTTTATGAGGAAGGGATTCTACGATCTCGAGAAAAGATGGTAAACTCTCCCCATCAACGATGATTAATTTCGGATTTACCATATTGAATGAATGGATCAAAGCTTGTCTTTTTTGATTAAAATTGATTAAACCACTGATTCCTTGTATTTTATTGATTCCACAGACAAGGAAGAGATATTCAGGTGAATTACTTGCCATTAATGCGATTGTTTCACCCGGGTTTAATCCAAATTTAAGAAAATAGTTAGCAATTCTATTACTTTCTTCATTAAAAGCTTGCCAAGTCCAGGAGGTATCCTGAAAATGTAAACCAATGCGTTCCGGACTTTTACTAGCTAATTGTTCAATGCAAATGCCAATACTTCGATTTGGATTTTTGTTTAACTCAGCAATATCCTTCAAAAATCGTCCATAAAATTCAATTTCTTTAGGAGTATAACTTACTATTTTATTTCAACCCATTAATAGTTTGAAATTTTCTTTTAATTAAAAAATAATTTAAAAATTTCTATTAAAGGTATTTTATAGAAGATTTTAAAAATTTTAGATTTTCATATTAATTACTTACCCTATATCTTTAACTAGAGGTTTAAAAATGAATAGAAATTGTTTTTTTGCATGTTTAGGTGCACTACTCTTTTCGATATTAACAATAATATTAAGTGCCTCAGGTGCTTTTACAATTCCAGCTGATCTATATGATTATAGCCAAATAGGATATTTTATTTTTATAAGTCTAGGAATGATCATAATGGGATTCGGATTTCGAGAAATTTATAGGGAAGCAGAATTCAAACTCGGGTTAATAATCTTTTATATTGCCCTAATCGCAGGTATTTTTCTCATAGTGTTCCATGCAATTATTATGCCCATATTCATAAGTATTGAGAGTTATGAACGAGGTACTAGTTATTTAATCATAGGAGGAATTTGCTATGGTGTTTTTTCAGCATTTTTTATTACAAATGGTATCTTTTTTCTATTTAAGAGAGAAGAATTGGGAAGAGAAAGGTTGAATTTGATTTCAGGTTTACTATCTTTGATTTTTGCTATTATGTTTGTAGTATTTGTTAATATTTTAATTGGAAATTATATTCACCAATTTGAACTTAAAATTCTCGATATAGCATTAGAACAATTTCTAATATTAATCCTAATTTTTGATCCTTCCGCTGAAAATATAATTGTTGTAGCTCTCCTAATTGAAAATGCAGAAGAAATGTTAAGTTCAGTGAATAATTCTATTGGGGCTTTAGAAATAGTTGTAAAATATGTAAGTTTACTGCCTCTAGGTATAGCAGGATTTTTAAATGTCATGAACTTTTTCATTTTAGCTAAGAATGATGTATCTTAATTAGATTAAGTAATACATCAAAAAATCGCATTAAGAAAGAGTTTTACCCTCCGAATTGAGAAATGGGCTCTAAAAATCAATAATAAATAATTTTAAAACCAATTACTTATTTTTTTTATTCTTACCAATTTTTTTTAAATACAGTTTAGTTGTTTCTACGAGATTAGTACGATCGAAATAAACTTCATTCCTCGAAATTTTTCCATTTTTATATTCCACAATATCCATTCCATATTCAACTATAACTTTGGAACCAACAGGGATTGTAGCTTTCCATTTTACAACACAACCTTTTGGTGTGGGATACATTTCTACAATTTTCCATATCCAATCTGGATTTAATGCTAATAACTTTTTAAAATAAGGGAATATTTTTTCGTGACCTTTTAAACCCATTGGAATGGCAGGATCTTGATAATAAGCATCTTTAGTATAATATGTTATTAATTTTTCAGGTTGATTACCTGTCCAAGCTTTTAAGAATTCTTCATTTAATTTAGCTAGTTTAGATAACTCTTCCATTTTCACCTTAATAACCTCATTTTAAGTTTAATTCCCGTTGTATTAAACTGATTTAATAAATTTATAATTCAATATATAAATTATAGCAATAACTCAGAATGAAAATTTAAAACTTGAAGTGATATTATGAAATTTTCAATTCAGCATGCCACAAATTTTACTAATATGGGTTTTGGTAGGAAAGAAGTTTTAAAATCGGCAGAAATTGTTGATAAATTAGGATGCTACTATATGACTTCGGTTCAATGTCATATAAATTGGTATCCTAATGAGGCAGAGGTTTTTTCTTCTTGGATAATGGCAAGTGAACTCGCGAATTTGACAAAAAAAACAAATATTGGTATAATGGTCACTGATGTTTTTAGGACTCATCCAGCACAAATTGCGTTAAATTCTTTACATCTGCAGAGACTATCGAATGGGAGATTTATATTAGGATTAGGTGCAGGAGAAGCTGCTAATTTATCAGATTTTGGAATTAAATGGGATAAATCGGTATCTCATTTAGAAGAAGCTATACAATATATTAAGTTATTATGGGGTTCAAATCCTAGAAATAAAGTCAATTTCGAAGGAGATTTCTTTAATTTAAATAAGGTATTTCTTCAGATGCCCGTGCCCGTTGATAATCCTCCTAAAATATGGATGGCAGCAGGCAGTCCAAGAACATTAAAAATTACGGCAAAATATGCTGATGGATGGATTCCAATAGGGTGCACTCCAAAATTATATAAAAAGCAATTAGAAATTGTAAATTCTGAGGGTAGGGAAATAGAAAAGGCTTATAATGCATTCACATATATTTCTAAAAAAAACCCTGAAAGAGCTCGTCAGTTTATGGATGTAATTGCTTGTGTACAATGCTTAAGGCCAGAAATATTTAAAGAATATAATGTGGAGGTACCTAAAAAATTAGATTTTATAGAACATTTTAAAATTCCATTAAGAAAACAACAATCACACGTTCCTAAAGCTATGAGTTTTGCACAACAAATACCCCAAGACGTTAGACTGCAGACTGTTATGGCAGGTTCACCTAATCAAATTATTGAACAAGTTGAAAGGTGGCAAAAAGCAGGTTGTGAAAACCTTTGCCTTCAATTTTGGGGAGATGACTATTGGGATTCAATAAAGTTATTTGCAGAAGAAGTAATTCCTCATTTTAAGGAATCATAAAAAAAAATAGAAAGAATTATTTTAATTTAACTGGTGCACAAATTTCCCAAGGTTCTACTGATAGACGACCACATTCTCTACAAAAATATTTTGCTTTTTCAAATTTTGCTTTACACATGTGCTTTCCTGAAGAACCAGGTTTTGTTGTATCTATAGTTATCCCACAATATTTGTCCTTAAATTGTTTTACCTTAATATCACAAGTATGTCCCGGCATAATTATGGGTTGACCACAAGAGTCACATGTAACTGCCAAATCTCCTTTAAACTCTGCTTTTTTCCATGCATTCTTCGTTTCTGCTGGAATTTCAGTAGGTTCACAAACATAATCTTTTTCGACACTAACCCTTCCACAAAACTCACAATAGAACTTTAAAGCTTCAATCTTACCTTTACAAAGATGACCATATTTTACCTTTTTAGCACCGCAGTATTCACAATCAAATGTTGCCCCCGTTTCATGAACTCTACACATATGCTCATTAATTGAAACCTTTTGGCACGTTTCACATTTTCTTTCTTCCATCATAGTCATTAATTTGACCTCCTTTATAATTTAATTTGTTAATTTGATCTCAGATACGAATTAGGAATTTATCCCTACATAGAAAGTTTTAATTTAAAGTCTATTTAAGATTTTTTACACCAATTCCAAAAATAAGTGGGGACCAGCTTTTAATTTCTCTGACCCCAAATAATTCTGATATGAATTTTAAGGTTAATTTTCGAAAGATTTTGGTTATTAGTCTCGGTTTTTTTGTTATGAACTGCTTTATTTTCACATTTTTAAAACCAGCTAATAAATAAACTTGTGTCAAACTCAAATTTGTAAAGCCGTATTCATGAGTAAAATCATCATATAATAACATATTTGACACCAAATTTGTCATATTAGCTGTTTTAGCAATAAAAACACCATTATCTTTAAGCTTTTTTCTAACTAATTTAAAAAAATCTAGAACTCTTCTTTTTTCAATATGTTCTATAACATCATTTGCAACAATCAAATCAAATCTGCCTTCATAATTTCCCAAAAAGTCAAAGGTTTCAGCTTTTTCTACTTTCTTTGATATTATTTTAAAGACATAGCTTAAGTCCGGTTTATTTAAATTTTTAATAAAATTAATCATTTGGCTAGAAATGTCAATCCCAATAAAATTATGATATCCATTTATTGTTAATGCGTATAAAAAATGTCCCATACCACATCCGATATCCAATATTCTAATATCTCTACTCTTTGGAATATAAGGACCGTAATTTAAGAAATAACTTTTTGCATTTAACTCATAACTCTTCTTTGTTATTGGATTCCGTTTTAAAAAGATTGATGTTAGATATTTATCCTTTATTTCATTCTTGTCTTTCCTTGCTGTCATAATTAAACATTTTTTTTATTCATTACTCAATAAGTTAAGATAAATTCTATTTTATAGGCTTTATATTTGTTAGTCCTTTAAAAATTAATTTTTGAATTTTGACCTAAAATTATTTTATTTTTTCTAACTCTCTTAAACTTACAGCCATTTTACTTGATTCTGCTATCATTGAACTAATTAAAATCGTTTCAAATATTTGGTCCTTTGTTGCACCGACTTGAAGCGCTGCTTTCATGTGAACTTCTTGACAATATTCACAACCAAGTGCAACTGCTGCCGAAAGTGCAATAAGTTCTTTCATTTTTAATGGTAATTTCGATTTATTTTCTTTAATGATGCTTTGATTTTTTATAAATTGAGCTAGAACCACATCTTGATTATATTTTGCCATTATTTCATAAACTTTGGGAGTTTCTCCATAGAATTCTTTAAGGAATTTTAAAATTTCAGGAGTATACTCTGAAGATTTTTTTAATATAGCATTTACATTTTTTAAAAAATCGGTTATTGACAATTAAACACCTCTTTGCCACATTTATTATTTCCAACCTTACTTTTACCTAAAAAATTGCAGAAATCTCCTGCTTTTAGGTGGGGGATGAATGCAAATACATTCAGTTTTTTCATTTCTCAATAAAGTGTGGTGGTTAAATATGTTTTTAAGGAATAATAAATTTGATGATTATTCATCCTTCCCGAAAAACAGTTCGCACGGTAAGCAAAATAACTTGCGAGAACTGGCAGAGAACTGTCAGGTGTTGTCCACGAATCATCGAAGTGGTGGTCTTGGGGAGCACGAATCTCTTTCCTTTAGGTAGGAGTCGTTCAATAATATAAGATATAGGTTTAATCCTTCATTCCAAACTTCGATCTGGGTCTAAAGCTCTTGTAGAGGCAGGTCTTTGGGTCAAAATTTCATAAAAATTTTAGGTTTGAGATTTGGCATGTCGACTAAGGGGGTATTTTTCTTCCATCGATTTGGCTCGAATTTCTTCCTCGAAAAGCGCTCAGTCTTTTGCACGCTTTTGCCCCTATTAGTTTCGGCTGAAAACTTAATAGGTATATTTTGATCAAAATCTTCGTATCAAGAAAATCAGTAAGTTTAAACCTTTTTCCAGCCTTATTTTCTAATAATTTAGGTTGTTTGATTTCTTTTTGATTGTGAATAACATCATAGTCCCTGATAATTTCTGCAGGCTTGGTAGTTTGTATTGGAATCATCAAATTATAACATGTAGCTTTAACCGGCTCCCCTCCTATAGAATACCAGAAAAAAAGCTTTTCAATATAATTAAATTTGTGGTGATGATTATTATCGACGAATCCAATAACTATTAAATACAAGCCAATTGCAAACAAAGAATCATTGTTCTCTTTCAAAAAGAAATCACCACAATACTTACCTTTGCGTTTTTGTTGAAAAAACCAAGTAATATGCGGATAATGTGGTGGATATTTTCTCTTTATATATAGATTAAAAAATCAGAAAAAAAAGATTTAATATAATCCCAAACAATTATTTCTAAATCTTGAAAGTGTATTTTGAGGTGAATATGTTTATGTGTCCTGAGTTTAAGACTGTTCTTTACGAGAAAAAGAACGCTGTAGCTATTATAACTCTAAATCGCCCTAAAAAATTGAATGCTTTGAATTCTCAGATGAATAAAGATATAAAATATGCTCTTAAAGAGGCTAAAGATGATAAAGAAGTTAGAGCAATCATTCTTACAGGAGCTGGTCGAGGTTTTTGTTCTGGAGCTGATGTTTCGGACTTTTCTGGAGGTGTGACGTTGAGAGACTTTAAAAAAATGACTGAAGAAGGAATTACGCCTGAGACCATTATTACACCATATGATCTAATTGATGTTCCTAAACCTATTATTGCGGCGGTCAATGGCGTAGCAGTTGGTTTTGGAATGAATGTTCTTTTGAACTGTGATATTATATATGCTTCTGAAGATGCTAGTTTTGGAGAATTTTTTATTAGAATGGCTGTAATTCCTGATATGAATGGAAGTCTCTTATTACCTATGTTAGTTGGAATCCATAAGGCAAAAGAATTGATTTTTACCGGGGATAGAATTGATGCTCAAGAGGCCTTGAGAATAGGATTAGTGAATAAAGTGTTTCCAGCAGATCAATTGATGTCTGAAACTATGAAATTAGCAAATAAACTGGCCGAGGGTCCTCCTTTAGCGTTAGCAATGTCGAAGAAGATAATTCACGAAGGATTCAAAAAGATATTTGATAAAATGCTTTTGAATGAGGTTCAATATCAAGCGAAGCTATATACTACAAGGGATCATAGAGAGGCTGCAATGGCATTTCTTGAAAAGAGAAAGCCAAAATTTAAGGGTAAATGATTTCCCGACCTTACTGTATAATTTTCTAAATTAATATCTTTTATTCGTTTAAAAAGACACTCATAACCATCAATCCTTTCTAGAATGAATAATTTTTTACAAATTGAAAAATAAAATTATTTAAATATATCATAATGTATGTGTATTCGTTATCGTTTCAATACAATTAATACGAAGGATTCAATTATGATACCTTTTAAAAAGAGAGAAAAGATTTCGGATGATAAGGTCCGTGTTGTTCAAAGAATGCTAGTGCATAAAAGTGAATTAATGTATTATCCAAAGAAATGTATTAAATGTGGCTTTTGTATTCCTACTTGTCCAAAAGAATCAAGATTTTTAGCAGAACCCGACGATCCCAATTTACCCGGACCGGTTGAGACTGATCCAGAAACCTGTTATTTTTGTGGTATTTGTGATTATATCTGTCCCACTGGAGCAAATGAATTACTCATTAATGACGAACATAAATTAATCATTTGTGAAAATGGCGCATTGCCCGAATTAAAACCAATTAAACTTAAGAGTAAAGCTGGAGAACCTGTTGATAAAATTTTGCAGGGAAAAATAGTCATTGTTCCATCGAAATGTCCAGTAGATTGCAAACTATGCGTTGATGAATGCCCTATGGAAGTTATAGAATTCACTTCCTTAAAAAAAGATCGAAAAGTCAAACTTAACAGGGATAATTGTATATATTGTTTTGCTTGCAAACGTGTTTGTCCAGTACCTGATGAGGCTATTATATTGGATCGCACTAGAATTTTATATGATACAGAGAAAGAAGAAGGAGAATTTTCAAATCCATTTTCAGATATTATTAAAGCTTTGATTTCCATAGAAGCGAAAGCAAAAACTCTTGGGGGCCTAGCTGCCAGAAAATCAAATTTAAGGATTAAAGAATTATTAAGAGAAAAAGAATAAATAAATCTATAAGATTAATTCCACTTTTTTTAGAATATTGAATTTTTCTTATAAAAAATCTTTTTATAATTCAAGCAGTATTGTACAAAATATGCGTATTTTTAAAGGAGGCAATGATGTTTGAAATACAATATTAAGACTATTGATGATTTTGACGTTAAAGGAAAAAAAGTATTAGTCAGAGTAGATATTAATAGTTCTATAAATAGAAAAGATAATATTTTAATGAATACTTTACGAATTGAGGAATTAAAACCTACGTTAGACGCTTTAAAAGAATCAGCTGTGGTGATTTTAGCCCATCAAGGAAGAGCTGGTAAGAAAGATTTTACATCTTTACAACCTCATGCCGAAGCGATGAAAAAATTATATGGAGATCACATTAAATTTATAGATTGTAATTATGGTTCCTGCGCAGTGGATGCAATTAAAGATTTAAAACCTGGAGAGGTCTTATTATTACAAAATGTCCGCTATATGGCTGAAGAAACAATGAAAGGATCGCCAGAAGACTTAGCCAAAACACATTTCGTTCAGACCCTTGCACCACTTTTCGATTTATTTGTTTGTGATGCATGGGGTGCAGCACATCGAGGACAGACTTCCCTTGTTGGATTTACTGAAGTTCTACCTTCCTGTATGGGAAAAATATTCGAAGAAGAATTGGATGTTATGGCGAAAATTACGGATAATCCACAAAGACCAGTTTACTATGCTATAGGTGGCGCAAAAGTTGAAACCAAATTTAAAGTTTTAAAGAATCTTTTGGATAGTAAAAAAGCTGATAAGATTTTAGTCTGTGGTTTACTACAAAATATTCTTCTACAAGGAGCAGGAGTTGAAATTGGAGCAATAAATAAAAAACCGATTAAAAATTTCGAAGAATATTTACCAACTGCTAAAGAAATCATGAATAAATACAAGGATTACATAGTTTTACCAACAGATCTGGCTTTAAATATAAATAAAGAAAGAAAAGATATCCCAGCTAATGAATTAAAAAATAATCCTGATTATCCTTCCAACGATATAGGAAAAAAAACGGCGGAAACTTATGCAAAAATCTTAAAAGAAGCTGGAACTATTGTTTCAAATGGTCCTGCAGGTGTTTTTGAAATACCTCCATTTGATTACGGGTCAAAAGTTATTTTAAAAGCAATGGCAGCTAATGAAAAAGCTTTTACTGTAGTTGGTGGCGGTGAAATGGGTGGTCTTTGTCAAGATCTGAAATTACCTGTAGATTTTATAAGTACAGGTGGCGGTGCAATGTTGGCTTTTCTCACAGGTAAAAAATTACCAGTAATTGAGGCTCTTAAAGAAGCGTCAAAAAGAAGCTAAAAATCAATCATTTTCAAATTTTTTATTTTTATTCAAAATATAAAATAAAGATTCTCTATAAAATAGAAAAAATAATAGAAAAAAAGAGGGAAAAATTACAACTTTTTCATTATAAGGTCTACTAAACGACAGCTGAAACCCCACTCATTATCATACCAAGATAAGATTTTAGCCATATTTCCTCCAATAACCATTGTCATACCTGCATCAAATATAGCTGAGTGTGGATCACCAATTATATCCTTAAGGACGATGGGGTCTTCAGTATATCTCATAATTCCTTTGAGATTAGTTTCAGCGGCTTGTTTCATAACTCCATTTATTTCGTCAACTGTGACATCTTTTTTCAGTATTACTGTCAAGTCTGTTACACTGCCATCAGGAGTGGGCACCCGCATGGAGATACCGTTCAATTTTCCTTTAAGATCAGGAATTACAATTCCTATTGCCCTTGCTGCTCCTGTTGTAGTAGGAATTATATTTGCTGCTGCAGCCCGTGCTCTTCTTAAATCTCTATGAATAAAATCTAAAATCCTCTGATCATTAGTATATGAATGGATGGTTGTCATAATTCCTTTTTCTATTCCAAATTTCTCATGAAGTACTTTACAGGGTGGAGCTAGGCTAT
Organism: Candidatus Helarchaeota archaeon; assembly: GCA_013375355.1. The sequence continues at coordinate 11,131 of JABXJV010000398.1, read as the reverse complement.
TTGTAGTACATGAAGCATTCGATATTATCGTGTGTTCCGGTTTTATTTCGTTATCATTAACTCCCATTACAATTGTAACGTCAGGATCTGGACTGGGTGCACTAATAATTACCTTTTTAGCTCCTGCAGTTAAATGTTTTGAAGCATCTTCTCTTTTTCTAAATCTTCCAGTACTTTCTAATACAATTTCTGTACCCCTATCAGCCCAAGGTAGTTGAGCCGGATCCCTTATAGTAGTCACGGGAATATAATCTCCTTTGACTGTCAGTGATTTTTCATCATATTTAATATCAAATGGAAGTTGCCCAAAAATTGAGTCATATTTTAACAAATGCGCAAGAGTTTTGGTGTCTGTCAAGTCATTTATTCCAACAAAATCTATGTCCGCATTTTGCATTAGCGCAGCTCTAAAGAATAATTTCCCAATTCTTCCAAAACCGTTTATACCTACTTTTTTTGTCATATTTGTTTCACCATTTTAATTTAATTTTTAACCTAACTAAGTTCTTTTCTAATTTTTATAGAAATTAAAAGAAATTTTCATATTTCATTGTAATTAAAAAATTCCTTTTAATACAATTATAATACATCATAGATTTGTTTTTTTTTTAATTTTTACTAGCAAATTTTTTATTAAAATTTTAAATTAAATCATAGATTTTCCAATTATGACTTAAAATGGATATTAATGCCATGAATTCGATAAAATAAAATTAATTTATCAACAAAATTTAAATTTGATGATATATTTTCTAAAAATCTATTGTCTTTTTATTTCTATTCAATTAAATTTCAGTTTTTGTTTTAAAAAAATTTAAATTGTTAATCTGATAATGTAATTTCACTTATTAGATTAGGTTTAAATGAAAAAATAACTTTATGTTTCTTGAATAAAAGCTCAATAGGAGTTGAACAACAGGATTTAGATAAAAATGAGTGAAGAACCACGCATTGGAGTTTTTATATGTCGTTGAGGCAAGAATATTGCCAGCGTAGTTGACATAGAAGGTTTGGTAGAATATTCTAGTGACTTACCTTGTGTAAAATGTTCTGATCAAAACATAGCTTTGTGCTCAGAACCTGGCGCCGAATTTATTAAAGAATGTATAGAAGAAAATGACCTAAACCGTGTCATTATAGCTGCATGTACTCCTTTAACCCATCAACCAGTGTTTCACGCCGTTTTAGAAGAAGCGAATCTTCCTGCGAGAATGTTAGAATTTTCAAACATAAGGGAACAAGTTTCATTTGTTCATGCGGAAGATAAAGAGAAATCGTTAGAACAAGCAAAAGATATCATTAGAGGAGCAGTCGGAAGGGCTCAATTGCTTGAAGCTGTTCCGCGAAAAGTTGTAGACGTTATACCCAAATGTGCTATAATAGGTGGCGGAATTGCGGGAATGACAGCAGCCCTGGAATTAGCTGATAAGGGCTTTAAGGTTTACCTAATCGAAAAAACACCATCACTCGGCGGGAATATGGCGAAATTAGACCGAATCTTTCCTACCGATGAATGTTGTATCTGAATATTAGGTCCATTAATGCTCGAAGTTAATCGTAACCCAAACATTGAGGTAATGGCTTATACAGAAGTAACACAAGTGGATGGCTTCGTAGGAAATTTCAAAGTTCATGTGACCAAGAAACCTCGTTATGTGTTAGATGACGTTTGTAATTCGTGCGGAGATTGTATAGATGTTTGTCCTATATATATTCCTAATGAATTTAACTTCGGATTCTCTCCTAAAAAAGCCATTGACATCCTATTTCCACAAGCGGTTCCCGCAGTATATACAATAGAAGAAGAAAATTGCGTCCGATGTTATGCATGTGTTGACTCTTGTGAAGTTCACGCAATAGATTTCAGCCAAGAACCCGAGGAAGTAGAATTGGACGTAGGAACGATCATTGTATGTCCTGGCTGGGACATGTTTGAATCCGACCGATATGGCTATGGAAAATATTGGAACGTTATTAATCAAATCCAACTGGAAAGAATTCTTTCTGCCACTGGCCCTACAGAAGGACATCTATTAAGGGCTTCTGATAACAAAGTCCCTAAAAAAGTATTAATGATAAACTGCGTTGGAGCAAGGTCCGAAAAACCAGGCGAACATGCATATTGTCCAGGCGTTTGTTGTTTAGTGACTATAAAAAATGCCCAATTGATATTGAGCGAATACCCAGATGCTGAAATTATAGTTTCTTATCGTGATATTAGAACGCCTGGTAAAGCTTACGAGGAGTACTACCGTCGTGCTCGAGAAAAAGGAATATTATTTATAAAAGGAATGGTCGGAGATATCGAAGAGGATCCTGTCACAAAGAATCTCATATGTTACCTAGAAGATGAGGGAACGGGTCAATCAGTTGAATATGAAGCAGATATGGTCGTTCTTTCTGCGGTACCATATCCATCCAAAGGAGTCGATGAAATAGCAGGTATAATGAAACTTGAAAGGAGTCCAGATGGATTCTTGAAAGAGTTTCATGCTCGACTTGACCCAATAAGAACTAAGATTCCTGGAGTATTTATCGCAGGTTTTGCTCAAGCACCAAAACCTGTTGATATGACCGTAAACCAAGGTAAAGGAGCTGCTTCAGCAGCGGCAACTTTGCTGGTGCAAGGAAAATATGAAATAGAACTTATAAGGGCACAATGTAACCACGAAATCTGTAGTCTATGCGGGAATTGTGTAGAAATTTGTCCTTATGATGCAGTTACAATTGAAAACGATAAAGTCATTGTTAACGAAATTGCATGTCAAGGCTGTGGTGCATGTTCTACAGTTTGCAAGAATAACGCCATGACCTTGCGTTACTACAGAAATATTCAATATGAGGCAATGATTGAAGGATTATTACAGATTGTTTAAGAGGAATAAAAATGAGCGAAGGATTTTTACCCAAAATTGCAGCATTTTTATGCTGGAAATGAGGCTATGGCGCATGTGATATGGCTGGAACAATTCGTCGTCAATATCCTGCAAGTTTGCGAACCATATTAGTTCCTTGCACTGCTAGAGTCGACCCAGAATATATAATTCGATCATTTTGTAAAGGTGCTGATGCAGCTATCGTAGTCGGCTGATTAGAGGGCGATTGCGATTACGAAACTGGAAATCTATTAGCACGACGTCAAGTAGAATATTTAAAAATAATGTGTAAAACACTTGGACTTAGCGAAGATAGAGTCGAAATAAACAACATGAGTTCAGCCGAAGGAGCAAAATTCGCCAATTTTGCCAGTGAAGTTACAGAGAAGATCCAAAAAATTGGACCAAACCCACTCAAAACTGCTAAAGCTAAAAAAGTGGCTTAAATACACTGCCTATTAAGATTGATCTTTGCAGTAAAAGTTGAGCTGTAAAGTGACTACTCTTGCAAGGAGTTTAGGTAGAAATTTTATATTTATTTAAACAGAGGAATTTTAATGGAAATTGGAGAAACTTATACTGTAAAACCGGATGAATCGGCTCTTATAAAACTATTTCAGATGTTATTGGAAGAAAAAATTGTCGATTCTGTTTTAGGATTTGATATCAAGAAAAAGAGATATGATGTCTCACCTAAATCTATTGATAACCCTAAAGAATTAACCCTTCTTCCTCTTTCCCAATATCTTGCTTACAATTATGTTAGAGTTAATTCTTCATCAAAATTTGTCCATACAAAAATGATAAGAACAGAAGAAAATGGTAAGCCTGTTTATCACCGTGATAAGAAAATAGGGCTTATAGCTCGTCCGTGTGATACACGAGCATTCATCGAACTTTCTAAATTCAACCAATTAAAACTCGAAAATCTCTTTATAATTTGTACCAATTGCATTGGTTCCATTTCTGCTGCCGTAGTCCAAAAAGAAATTGAAAAATTAAAAATTGATCCAGAGAAAGTTGAGGCTGAGGAATTAGGATTAGACTCCCTAAAAATACTTGTAAATGGTAAAGTTCAAGAGATTAAATTATCAAAGGATATTAATAGATGGGATAATTGTAATCGATGTATTATGAGAGAAGGAAGCATCTGTGATTTACATTTAGATTTCTTCCTTGATGGTATCAAAAAAGTAACAACTATAACTATTGCTTCTGAAAAAGGTAAAGAAATTTTAGAAAAAGCAGTATCAGCTAAAAAAATTCAATTGGATAAAACTAGCGCTGCTGCTGTAAAAAAGCGTAAGGGCTTAATGGAAAAAATTGTAGCTAAAGCTACTAAATATCGAGAAAAAGCTATTTCTGAATTTCAAAATCTATCTGATGCAGAAAAGTTTGAAAAAATAGCTAAGGAATTTATCGAGCCATGCCGAGTTTGTGGTCAATGTATCAACGCATGTCCAGTATGCTATTGTCCAACATGCGATGTCCAGCGAAGAAGAAAAGAAAAAGAAGTCGGATTTGATGCAAGACTTCTCTTACTCACAAAAATGGCTCATATGGGTGATATATGCATTGGTTGTGGAAAATGTACTGTAGTATGTCCAGCAAAAATTCAAAGTGCATTCTTTTATGATGTTCTAATAGATTATGTCAAAAAAGCTTTTGGTTATGAACCTGGAAGATCAATGGAAGATATCTATCCCAGAACAATGAAAGCTATTAAAAAATCTGAATAATTTTTAAAATTTTTAAAAACTCATTATTTTATTTCTTATTTTAAAAAAATTTAATTTTCTTTAGAAGACTCGTCTGAAGATCCTATTCTTTTTGTTATTTCTTTTCTATCCTCTTCGCTTTTGCCTTTAATAAACTTTGAAAAGGTAATTGGACTTATAAAGGCAGTAAGAATTGCGGTAAAAATTAAAATTTCTTTTATTACAGGTGCAATCAAGAAATATTCTACACCAATGCTGGCAGCAGCAATAAGTAAAGTTAATCGCGAAGATTGCAATATTCCAGAACCTATACCATCTTTTACAGTTTGATATCGAGAGTGATAAACGATATTTGGAATTATTTTCACTATAAATGCTATAAGAATTATCAAAATTAATAAAAAAATTGATTCATTTGATGAAAACAACTCATTTACTTCAAAATTTGCACCTACGGTAATAAAAAATATAGGAATAGCAAAACCGTAACCTATTGCATGTAATTTTGAGTGTAATTCTCGTGATTTTTCATTTGGACTAATAAGTGAGATTATCATTCCGGCAAGAAATGCTCCTAAAATCATTTCTACACCTAATAACTCAGATAATACAACAAAAATTAGGAGGAGAAAAATTGCTCCAGTAATTTTCAGTTCGTATGTCTCGGTATCCATTACAGCAAGACGAGAATGCCATTTGGGAGATTTTTTTAGGATTTTCATAATTTGAAATACTGTGAAAGCAATAATGAATATCATAGGGAGTAATAGTAACTCAAATGCAATTCCACTTGATTGAAGTATGATATATGTAGTCATTAACATCATTGATGCAAAATCTGCAATTATAGCAGATACTAGAATTCGTAATCCATAATCTGATTCAGCAATACCTAATTCTGTTAGTGTAGGAAAAACTACCCCAACTGCTGTGGTGGATATTACTATAGTAAGAAATAAAATATCAAAATGATGAGCATTAATAAACCATAGTGGGTTCGGCGGGTCTATAATTGGAACAAGATTAAAGATATTATTTGTTAGATCATGAAAGACGAGTGCCAATACAAATATAGATAAAAGTGATAAAGCTATTACAAAACCGAAAATAATAGCTCCCAACAGAAGAGGTTTATGGTCAAGATCCAAATCATCGTATGATACACCCCTTATATGCCACCAATGATGATCCAAATCATGTTTATACTTTTCTCTATGTTTTTTAACTTCATCCTTAATATCAGGGTGAATTAAATGTTCAAAATCTATTTCCAATCCACTATAAAACATTAAAAATGCAAAACCAAAGAAAGCAAGAAAATCTAACCATAGACTTGAACTGATAATATTGAGTCCACTTTTTCCTAATATTATTCCAACAAGAATCTCACCAACAACAACTGGTATTTGAATTGTTTTAATTCGATACGTTATAATTGGAATAATAAGAGCGCAAAGCATGATTAGAAGGAGTGAGAATAAAGAATCCGCAGAAAACTCTCCCAACTTTTCTAATTCAGCAAAATATGCTATAATAAATAAAGTCATTCCCTGATTATCTGGCACTATTATCAGAACTCTCTAATTTAGTTAAGAAGCCATTTAAATAATAAATATTGATGTTATTTTATATGAATTTTTATATAACAATCTAAAATCCATTTTCTTATTTATTACTAATATATAAAATGAATTTAATTAATAGAATTTTGGTGTTTACTTAAAAAATCAAAAAAGAATTTTATTTCCACTAATTTGAGCATACTTTAAATTAATACCTTCTTTCTTTTTTGATAAAATTAAATTTACTAAATTATTAACATATTTTACATAAATAACATAAAAATTTTATGTTAAAATCACATAAAAGCACTTTTTCTTTAGTTAGTAATAGTGACTTTTACTATTTTTTGAAGGGTTCAATGTGAGTGTAATGTCAAGAAGTTTAGATGATTATTTGAATAAACCTACAGATGATGAAGCAGTTCCGTTTTATCATGTTAGAGATAATGATCTTGATTTTAAAGTTCTTCCATTGTTAATCTTATCATCTTATTTGAGAGGAGATGAAGAATTTTCAATTAAATTTGATAAATCTCCAACAACTTCTCAATTTGAAAAAATGTCATCCGTAGTTTCAAGACTCCCTGGGTTAGAAATTACCTATATTACCATTAAAGAAATTTTTATCAAATATATTGCATCTTATGATGAACTAGATTTAACTAAGGTTGATAAATCATGGATAAATCTACTTTTAGAGACATCAGAATATGTGCTACAAAAAAATAGTAAAAATTTATCTAATAAAGCCCAGTCTCATTATTTTCAGTACAGAAAGCGAGCTGAAAAATTATTTTTAAAAAGAAACTTGGAAGGCCATTCTAAATTCTTCGTAAAATTGATACTAGAAAATATTTTAAATATTATTGGCGAAGTTTGGAATTCGTTTCATTAAATAATTTAGGCTTAATCCCGAAATTTTGCAAAAAAATCTCCCTTGAACCATTCACCAATTATCAGGACTTATTTTATTTCTAAAAATTGATTACTTGAATATATTTTTAACATAAGATTCTTTATTTTTTAGTGAGTAAAATGAATGTTGTTCATCGCAAATATCTGGTAAGTTATGGAGGACCACCGTGGATTTTTGGGTATTTTAAGAAATTATTGGATAATCCCCCATGCAAAAAACCAGGAGATAAAAGAAGTAAAGAATTTACATATGAATTTGAAACAATTCGGGGACCAAAAAATATTGTTTACCTCCATCTTGTAGGTATAGATGAAGATCTGGATGAAACCGAAAGGCAACTTGCGAAGTTTAAAATAGCTAGAATCGAAAGGGAAAATGAATTAATACTTATTCTAGATGCAAAATATACTTTTACTAATTCCATTAATAACTTTCTAGAGTTTTGTAGAGAACAAAATTTCATTATAGCAGGGCAACAAATTCATAAAAGAGAAGTTAAAAGGATTTAGAATCTAGATTAAATTAGAGAAAATTATCTATTCTTAATAATTGCCAAGCCAGCCCAAATCATTTTTATTTACGTCCAAAATATTTACCTTTGTAGTAACACGTTTTTCTTCATCTTCTTGATAATGAATTAGGTGCTGGAGACGGATATAAAAAATATTTTGACAATTTAAACATTGAATTTTGTAATCTATAGTGCTTTTTTCTCCTTTTTCATGAATAACCTTATCTTGCTCAATTTTTTCAAGTAATTTCAATCTTGATTGATTAGGATTACCGCATTTTGAACATTGTTTTGGATGAATCGGATCAAATCCCCGACGACCCAATGAAACCGTAATTTGATTAGGAATTTCATCCAAACTCATTTAAAACTCATTCCTTATACAAAATTCTCATTAAAATCTAAACTATCAAATTAATAAAAACATTTGGATTTCTCGTTTTTTTATAGAAAATGTAATAGAATAACCCATCTATTTGAATTAATAAGAATTTAGAGATAAATTTACTTTAAGATAATTTTAACGAAATGGTTGGTTCTAGTATTTCTTATAAATTCATGAAGAGACTATGCGTTGATAATCTTATATTTGAATTTTATATTAGGTTTTAGATAAAAAAACTTTTATTTACCATTACAATCCGTTAGTTAGAAATAGAATCCTATTAAAGGTGTAAAGAAATGAGTAAAGTACCCGATTATAATGAAATTAATAGTGAAATAGTTGAAAAATTGAAAGCAATTGTCGGTGAAGAATTCGTAATGTGGGACAATAAACCGATGATGTATAGCTATATGTCTCGCGGTATTATGGGAATCCGCGCTGGTCCTCCCGATTGCGTAGTAAGACCTGCAAATAAGGAAGAAATTCATGACATCCTAATATTATGCTCAGAAAACAAAATACCTGTAACTCCTATGGCTGGGGGTTTATCAGGTGGCTTTGCTTTGCCTTTATTAGAAAATGGTGGAGTATTACTCGAATGTTCAAGAATGAATAAAATTATTGAAGTAAACACTGATGCCAGATATGTAATTGTAGAACCAGGCGTTCGAGCTGGAGAAGTGTGGGCTTATTTTAAAAAATATTATCCAGATTGGGCTCCTCCAATTGCCGATGGTGCACCACCTGCGGCTACAATAATGGGTGATGCAATAGAAAGAGGTCTTTCTCTCGTTACAAGCCGTTTTGGTCCTCAAGCCGATATGGTGATGGGAATGGAAATAGTTTTACCAACTGGTGATATCCTAAGAACTGGCTCGTGGGGTCTTGGTGGAGTTGATGAAGATAAACAAGGTGATAAGAAGGATGGTCACGCTATGCCATACTATAAATATGGTCTTGGTCCTGATCTTCATTCATTATTCTTTGGTTCTCAAGGTGCAATGGGTGTAGTTACAAAAGCCGCTTTAAAAATAGTGCCTCATTGTCGTTTTAAAACTGTTAAAGTGTATGGTTTTGATAATTGGTATGATGCACAAGAAGCCACATTAGAGGCTTCGAAATATGAATGTGGAATTTCAGATCATTTGGTGATGGTTCAAGGTGGAAATTGGTGGCTTGTGCCTACAAGATGGCAAAAAGAAAAAATTCCACAAAAATATGACTATTGGAAAACTCTTGGATTCTTTGAATATCAATTAAATCTTGAAGTTTGGGCTCATTCGCAGGAAGAATTGGATTTTGTCACTAAAAAATTGGATGAAATCATATTGGAACAATATGCTAAAAAAGCCAAAGGAAAAATTTCAGAACAAAAATTACACCCCATACAAATAGCTAGTCGTCTTAAAAAGCCAAATAAAATTGCAATACCATACGGTCAGTGGGAACAAGGTTTTATATTCGTAACGTGGTATACACCTTGGGCTGACGCTGCTGAATGTATGGAAAAATACTGTGCAACAATGGAAAAATACAAATTCCCACCAGTCATGTGGTTTGCTAGTATAGATCACTGCAGAGAATGTATTATAATGCCTATATTCTGTTTTGATACGCGAAAAATAGAAGATTATGAACGATTTGAAGCTTGTGAAGATGAATTCACAGATTGGGCATTAAAACGGGGTTTTGTTAATTATAGACCAAATCCAACAATACATGCGCCAAAATCGTATGCAAAAGCTCCAACGGTATTCAAATTATTAAGGACGATTAAAAAAATCATTGATCCCAATATGATAATGCATCCTGGTAGGCTTGCATTTCTAGCTGGCGTTGAAAAACCTGAAGATATTCCTCAATATATTATTGGATTTGGAAAGTCTAAAAAACAGGAGGCTTAAACTTGACTGAAATTAAAGAAAAAGTAGGTGGAATGAAAAGATTAGAAAAATTAAAAGCAGAACTTTACCGTTGTATACATTGCAGAGCTTGTCGCTTTTCTTATAGTGGAGAACCCGACAGAAAAGGATTGGGAGAACATAAAGGTGTTCTATATGAAGGTATGCTTGATGGATGCCCCGCTGGTCATCATTTTGGATGGGAAGGATTTTGGAATGCCGGAAGAATGTGGATGGCTAGAGCAGTTTTAGAAGGTGACTTGGACCTTGAAGATGAAAAAACAAAACAGCAAATGTATGAGATTCTTTTTAGATGTCCAACATGTGGTAATTGTAGTATGCAATGCGAAAATAATCTTCCTACCGTTGATATAAATGAAGCTCTTAGGGCTTGTTTATATGAGGCTGGAGTCGAAATGCTCCCAAAACATTCGGGCTTACGAAAATTAATAGATGCAAAAAATAACCCTTATAATGAAGAACATTCTCAACGTACAGATTGGGTTCCTGATAAAGCTGTGATTGATGATCCTGATGCAAAAATTGCTTATTATGTAGGTTGTACTGCGTCTTACAGAATGAAAGATATGGCTAATGCAACTGTCGAACTTCTTAATAAATTAGTTAAGAATGGTATAATTCCAAAATATACTATATTAACTGATGAAGTATGTTGTGGCAGTGTAATATTTAGAACTGGACAATGGGATGTTGCTAAAAAAGTAGCTAATGAAAATATTAAAAACTTCGATAAATTTGATAAAGTCTTATTCAGTTGTGCTGGCTGCCACCGAACTTTTAAAATTGATTATCCTAAGTTTGGAGATGAGCCACCCAAGTTTCAATCTCTACATGTGGTTGAATTTCTAGCCGATTACATGACTGTTCACTGTCCTGCTTGTGGAAAATATAATGATCTAGGATCTGAACACTGTGGAAACGATTTTTGTCCTAAATACTCAAAAAAAGGAGAAAAATTCACACCAGAATTACACGAAAATAAAATAAAAATTACAAAAAAATGGGATAAAGGTCCAGTTACTTGGCATGATCCATGTCATACAATACGACATATGTGCCATTCATTAAAAGATGAAGCATATGATCAAACTACTGGAGAAGGAAATAATAATATGTGGAAAGCTTATGTCCCATCAATATTTGAACGAAGGCGTTGGATAGAAATGCCACGGGCAATTATGCGAGCGATTCCAGGACTTGAACTTAAAGAAATGTATAGAATTGGTGAAAATTCACTTTGT
>JABXJV010000397.1 GCA_013375355.1 Candidatus Helarchaeota archaeon | reverse complement strand
TTATTGATCATTATTTAATCTTTACCTGATTTATGTTCCAAATAGCATATTCTAATTGAATTTTTTCTTAATTTTATGTTTTTTACGAATTATTCTTGCACACCATTGCCCGCCCATTGTAACCCCATTCACACCACCGCCGGGGTAGGCCCATGCGCTTGCAAGATAGAGTCCTTTAATGGGTGTTTTTTGGGGTAACCGGTTACGAATACTTTGTTCCCGGCTAGATGCCCAACCAACTAATGCACCACCTTGATTCAGCGTATATCTATTATAAGTAACGGGTGTTGCAACCTCAGCTACTTCGATATGGTTCCTAAGTTCTGGAATAAGAGTTTCAGCTCTTGAGACAAGCCATTCTAGCCACATTTCTTTATTTTTTCTGTAGGCTTCACCCCTAGACCCATCAGGTTCTAATTTCCAACGATTTTCTTTTTTATCACCCCACGATGCAAGGTTTAAAATTGTTACACCACTCTTTCCTGGAGGTGCAAAGCTTTTATCAACATTAGTATAAACTGATACAACAAAGGATTCTGATTTAATTCCATCAATTATTTCTTTATAATAATTATCTGGATTTATTGATTTATTTATCATTATATCAAAATGTTTAATTCCGAATTTTTCTATGTCAATATCGAGCCCTAAATATGCACTTATAGCCGATATTGATGGAACCATATTATTAATCTTTTTTATATATTTTTTAGGAAGATCTTTACTTTTAATTAATTTATTAAATGTAACAACACCATCTGCATTACTTACCACAACTGAAGCTTTGTAAATTTCCCCATTCTTTAATTTGACGCCCTTAACAGCCTTATTCTCTATTAATATCTCTTCTACTTCACTATTTAAAAAAAGATCCCCACCATTTTCTTTCATTGCTCTCACAAAAGCATCTGATATTTTCTGAGAGCCTCCTTTGGGATAAAATGCGCCTTCCTCTAGATAAGTAGTAATACCTACTGTGAAATACACATAGGATAGTTGGCTTGGTGGAAGTCCTAAAAAACCCCATAATTGAGATACAATTTCTTGTAAATCTGGATTGGTAAAATATTCATCTAAAACTTCTTGTAAGGTTTTCTTTGAATGCTTTAAAAAAGAGATGACTGTACCCATATTTCTTAGAGCGTAAAAAACTTGTTTTATGCCAGATAAATTATTAAATTTCTTTCCAAAATCGAAAAATTTCGTATTAAGAGAAAAATATCTACGGATACCATCTGTTTCTTCAGGAAACATCTCACATAATCGTTTAATATATTCTTTTTTATCTCCTGGAACTTCAAATTCATAATTATTAGAGATTATTTTAAAAGCAGGATCTAATTTAATGAATTCCACATAGTTTTCGGCTCCCGCTTCTACTAGAATGTCATGAAGGATTCCCCCCGGTTCGCAACCTGCTATCTGGTGAATTGATGCATCAAACTCAAATTCTTTTCTTTTAAAATTAGTACAATAACCACCTGGTGTATGATGCCTTTCAAAAACTGCTACTTTATATCCATCTTTTGCTAGAATTGCGGCACAAGATAGGCCACCTAGTCCAGAACCTACAACAATTACGTCATATTCCTTAATACTTATTCTCTCCTAATATACTTTATCAGTCATATTTCAATATTGCACCTTTTGCGGCTGAAGTTACTAAAGCTCTATATTTTAGCAATACTTTACTTTTAATGTCTTTTTCATAAGGTTTCCATTTTTTCAAACGTTCTTGAATTTCGTCGCCTGAAATATCTATATTGAGGTTCCTATTCGGTACATCAATTTTTATCAAATCACCATTTTGAACAACTGCAATTGGACCTCCTACGTACGCTTCAGGACAGACATGTCCTATTGCAGGACCTTGTGTCCCCCCAGAAAAACGCCCATCGGTTATTATAGCAACTCTATCCATATCCCTTAAAACACTAAGTGTAGCAGTAAATGCTAACATCTCTGGGAATCCAGGACCACCTTTTGGACCTTCATATCGAATCACAACAACCGTTCCATTTTGAATTTCTTTTTTGACTAAAGCATTTATTGCATCAACTTCAGAATTAAAACATACTGCAGGACCTTCGAATTCTAACATTTCTCTATGTTCAACTGCAGATTGCTTAATAACTGAACCTTCAGGTGCTAAATTACCTTTTAAAACAACTGTTCCTCCTTCGGGAAAGACAGGATTAGATAAGGGTCTTATTACTTCATCATTTAACACTTTTACCTTTCGAATAATCTTTTTAATTAATTTACCTGAAACAGTGAGGCAATCTAAATGAATAAAATCTTTAAGACGACTTAGAACTGCAGGTATACCACCTGCTTTATACAAATCGGTTACTCCGTATTGTCCGGCTGGTGAGACATTTACAATTGATGGAATTTTTTTACTATATTCATTAAATAATTCTAGGTCAAACTCAATCCCCATTTCATCTGCAATTGCAGGAAGATGTAATGCTGAATTTGTCGAACCACCAATAGCAAGATCAACAATGATGGCATTCTCTAATGATTTTTTTGTCATAATTTGAGAAGGAGTTATATCTTCTTTAAGTAGAGTCATAATTTTTCTCCCAGACTCTTTTGCCATTACAATTTTTGCTCGTGAAAATGCTGGACTCGTAGCAGCATTAGGCAAAGTCATCCCAAATGCTTCCATAATACATTGTGTAGTATTTGCGGTTCCCATTAAGTCACAAGCACCATATGAAGCGCAAGTTATACATTTGATTTTATATTCCATTTCTTCGTAGTAACGTACTTCTGTGCCCCGATATTCAGGCTCAAAAAATATTTCTCGTATACCAGGACCTCCAGGACCGCAAATTGTTGGAATATCCAATCTTGCGGCAGCCATTAACATAGCAGGATTAATTTTGTCACAGCTTGAGACTGTTACCATAGCATCAAGAGAATGTGCTTCAATCATTGCCTCAATTGAATCAACAATTATTTCACGGTGGGGTAAAATAAAGCGCATTCCTGGATTGCCTTCACTCCATCCGTCACAGGGAGCCACAGTGCAAAATTCAAATGGAATTCCACCAGATTCAATAATTCCATATTTTACAGCTTCAACTAAAGAATTTAAATGTTTATGACCGGGATTTATTTCATTCCACGTGTTAACGACACCAATAAAAGGTTTTTTATTAATTTCTTTTTCTTCAAGTCCTAAACCTTTCAAAACACCCAAGGGAACATAGTAGAATGGTGTCTGCTTAATAACTTCAAATATTCTTTTGCTTCTTTTTTTCAAATCCGCATTTTTTTTAATCAATTTTTTCAGACCTACAATTATCTCTTTGTTTTTATTAATTTTTAATAAGTATCATAACTCCCGTACTGAAATATTATAAAATAAAGTTTATGGACTTTATGAACAACGAGTTTTTTTAAATTTAATTATCCGTTTTTGGTATATCCCTCTTACCGTAATATTTCTTCATTAAGTACAATTCACGAGCCACAAAAATTCCGAAAATAAAAGTATGAACAATTATAGTAAAATGAAAAAGTAGATAAAACCCATTTCTGTTATAGGTATTTATAAATGGCACGAAAATTATTGCCAATATGATGCTATCGATTGTTCCAGATTCCTCACCGAACATAATTTTAATTAGAAAAGAGTAATATAATGTATTAATCATTTGTAATTTTGTCCCATAGTATTGCCCCCCAATTATCGTGGTTATCAAAATTAGAGTCCATGTTGGTAATCCAAATGAAAGTCCAATTTTTACAGTTTCTTCATTATGTCGAATACTCCCTATAAGCAATATTAGTCCTATATGCCAAAATAGAAAAATAGATATGCTACTAAGGATGACAAATAATAGATTTTCGGATAATGGAAAAAATTGAAATATTCTTGATAATATAAGAATTGTTAGACTGAATCCCAAGAGTTTTTTGTTTGTCCATCTTGTTTCAAATTTTTCTCTATCTTCTTTTATTTTCTCTAATTTTTCAATACTTGGTTCTTTTTTAATATAATGTAGGGATAATATGACCATAATCAGAAATATACTTCCAAAACAAAGGCTAATAACACTTCTAACTATCCAACCACCATTTCGTACTTGAAATGCAAGTATTGTAAATCCTATAAAAAGAAAACTTCCTCCTAACCCAATACCATATCCACTCTTTGTTATATTCTTACTACGAAGAATGCCCCCTATTGAGATTATAATCCCAGAATTAACTAACAGGATGAGAGCCAGGAATATAAAAGAATAGTAAAGTATTATTTTTGGGAAAATTAGTAAGACTAGTGCTATAATTGTTATTATAATTCCCAATAAAAATGTTATCGTGCTTTCTTTTGCCATTATTTATTGCCTTGGTAGTATTTTTGAAATAATTTCTATTATTTCTTATTTATTGATTAGTTTTTATAGATCAAAATTTAATAAATTAAATTTCTTCTCATATCTCAATATATATTTTAATATCTAATTTTATTGAATCATTTGGAGCAAGCCGAATGATTTGTTCAGGAGCAATATTAATTGCATTAGTTATACACGTGTAAGGTTCAATACAAACGAAATTATTATCTTTTGGTGCATATATGACAACATGATTGAAATTTTGATCCGCTGATACTGTTAATTTATAATTTTGGATAGTATTAGTTAGTTCATAGTAAGTCCATCCATCGGCAGCAGGGATTAAGTCAGTAAAAATGTCATCCAAATAAATATTTTTCAATTTTTTCCCCTCTTGGAGATCATGGTTACCTGAAACTTGCATTTTAACGCCAGTTGGCAGACAATTTTGTAATTCCCAGTATTCACGAGCTGGAATCTTTAAAATACATCCGTCACGTTCATTGGAATTTATGCCTGCGACAAAATAAGGATGAATACCGAATCCCATAGGCATATTGCTTCCTCCAAGATTTTTAATAGAAGTCGAAAGTCTAATATTTTTATCTTTCAATTGAAATTTTATTTTAATTTCAAATGGAAAAGGAAATTGGGGCAAAATTTTAGAATGCTCTTGGCTTCTTAAATAAGTTGTTAATATGGCTGCTTCATGATTTGGTTGGCGTGATTCTTCTACTTGCCACGGTTTGTCATTGACTAGTCCGTGAATAGCAGTTCCATTACGAAAGTTGGGTCTAAAATGATAAGATTTTCCTTCAAAAATAAAATTCCCATTAGGAATTCTATTTGGAAAAGGAAATAAAATTGGATTGCCATAATATCTAATTTTTTGGGTTAAAATTGTTTCGAGATCACTTGGAACATAAATAAAATTTATTTGTCTGCCCTCTATTATTTTATAAAATCCAAAAATATTGCTTCCCAAAGCGGGAATAATTTCCAAATATATTTGTTCAAAGTTATCTATTAGAATAAACTTCTCATAACTTAAATTCAAATTCTCAATTACAATTTTTTCAGATTTAACTTGATACCGGGATTTCTGACTCATTAATTTCACTCAAGTTATTGTATCTTTTTATATTTGAGATTGTATTTATTTAAATTAAGATAATTAAGAGCGGATTTTTGAATTATGTCAGATTTATCACGAGATGAAATCTTACAACAAGTATATAAACTGTTTAACAAAGCAGCAGAAGAAGAACGTAATTATAACTGGAAAAATGCAATAGCGCATTTGGAAGAAGCAAAAAAAATCACTTCTGAGCAAAAATATAAAGAATTATCGGGTGATGCAAATTATAGATTGGGCGAAATTTATCAGATGGCTGCAAATTTCGAAAAAATCGAAGAAGATGTGTTAAAGAGTTATCAATTATCAATCTCAAGTTTTCAAAGAGCTCATAATATATTTAAAGAGTTGAACAATGTCGAAAAAATAAATGCTACTATGGGTTTCATTAACTTTTTAAAATATATAATTGAATTTGAAAAAGGAAATGAAGAATTTTTATTATATTCAGCAAAAAATCACTTTAAAGAAGCAAAGTTAATCAATTTAAAAAGTGGAAAGTTAATAGATTCATTAAAAATGGTTATTTTTGAAAGCATAGTATTAAATTTAATTATTGGGGAGAAAATCATCCGTCTTGATGAACAGACAGACTTTAAGGAATTAGCTCTGGAACATGATAATTTAACAAAGAAGATATGGGAAGAATTAAAAAACCAACAAGATTTTCCTGAAATTTACCTCCAATACTATTTACTCAGTATTGTGGAATTTTGTCATATCACCTTTGCATATTTACCTGCCGATAATTTGATAAAAAAACAATATTTAATGGATAACCGTGATATTGTTAAAGAATTTATCGAAAAATTTGAAAATTCAGACAAAACATTATGTTTATTTAACGCATACTCGATATATTCTGTATTACACTTGTTTTTTTCTGTATTATATGTAGATAATCAATTTCTTTTAAAAAAAGTATTAAAAACATCTCAAAATTCGATAAAAAAAGCAGAAATATTATTACAGAAAATTAATGCTAATCAATTTTTAACCTTATTCTATTTTGTCCGCTTCTCCATTGCAGTAATGTCGATTTATTTAGGTTATTTTAGTAGCGATTTTAAACGGATTATGGATGATTTAGATCGATGTATAGATTCGATTTCTTTATACTTTCCTAAAATAATGGTTGCAAATGTTGTTTTTGTATCAGCTGCTACTGTCAGTATGATTGCCATTAATCCTATCCTTCCAGATAAACAACGTATTGATTTTTCTAAAAAATCTGCAGATTTAATTAATCGAATATCAATTGAACTCTCATCTATAGTCATGAATCCAAATTATAAAATATATAATTTAACAAGAGATATCGCCTTATGTGCGAATTACGCATTAATTGGAGATTTGACTAGTGATATACAGGAAAGTTCTAAATATTTGCAGATGTCATCTAAGATTTTTAATAATATTTTTAAATATAACATTCAAAGAATTCAAGATACATATTATTATACAGTATTTTTAATGTCTACTTCTAGAGCTGCAATTTTTTTAGCTAAAAATTCATCAATAAAATCAGAAATAATTAATTATTATCAAGAAGCAATTAAACTTTTGTTACAAAGTAAAAAACAAGAAGCTGCTCTTTTATACATTGACCATTTGTTTCTATTAGGAGATATTTATTATGAACTTGGAAGACTAACAGATGACGACAAATTATTTAATCAATCTTATTCAACTCACATGGATACGATAGAATATTGTAAGAATAAGGGATATTTTAATTTAGTAGGATCTTCATTTGTAAAAGTTGCCCAAATCGAGGACAGACTTGGAAATTTTCTTTCTGCAGCTGAAAATTATAAAAATGCAATTGATTCATTTGATCAAGCTATAATGACACTTACTTATACTAAATTAGGCAAACGAATTGAGAAATTGAAAAATTATGTGAATGCATGGAGATTTCTTGAGATTGCTAAATCATACCATGCAAATGAGGATCATTATAATGCACAATTAAATTATGAACAAGGAAGTTACATATTAAAAGATATTCGTGAGTATAAATTTGAATCTCCTTTTTATTTTGCATGGTCGACTTTAGAAAAAGCAGAAAAATTAAGCAAAACAAATAAACATGAAGAAGCGGCAGCATCATATTTAGTTGCTAAATTTAATTTTCAAGAAGCAATTGAAATCCTCAATTCAGCTCTTAAAAAAAGAAAAACATTAGAAGAAATAGATAGAATTTCAAAATTAATTCAAGTTGCAGAATTTAGAGTAACATATTGCATTGCTCGTCAACAGATTGAAAATGCAAGATTAGAAAGTAAAAGTGGAAACCATTTACTTGCAGCTGAACTTTATTCAAAGGCAAGTGGACTTTTTGAAAATATTTCACAAACGCTTAGAACTGAACGAGAAAAAGAAGAGTTAACAGCTATTTTTTATTTATGTCGAGCTTGGGAAAATATGGAGCGAGCTGAAGTAGAACAAAAACCATCACTTTATGGAATAGCCTCTGATTTATTTAAAGATGCAGGAACGCATTTTCTAGAAAGTAGAATGAAAAAATTATCAATAGGGAACTCACTTTATTGTTCAGCTCTAGAATATGGAAGTCGATTTGATCAATCCATTGATTTAATGGAAAAAACTGATTATTATAAAAAAATAAAAATGTACTTACGAGAATCATCAAAACAATATCAATTGGGTGGATTTAAGCAAGATGCTCAATGGGCTTTAGCAACCTCGACTTTTTTTGATGGGATATGGCATCTAATTCAATCAGATAATGAGATGGATTTTTCTAAAAAGAATCAGTTTTTGAACATAGCATTAAATTATCTCAACAATGCATTAGAAATTTTTGGAAACGCAGGATATAAACAAAAAAGGGATGAGATTTTAAAACATTTAAAAATGATTAAAGATGAAAAAGCAATACTTACCTCTGCCCTAAATCTCATCGAGAAACCTGCAATTTCGGCCAGTAGCGTTGGAATCTCGGCTCCTGTTAGCCCCAACGAAATAAGTTCTTCAATTGATATTGATGAGATGCAAAGAACAGATTTAACAACAGAATCTGAATTAAATTGGCCTAAACGAATCCATCAAATTTATTTCATCATGTCAAATGGAACCTGTATTTATAGCAAATCTTTTAGAGAAGTAGATGAGGTAGAACCTCAGTTAGTTGCAGGAGGATTAACGGGAATTACTGCATTCTTGCAAGAATTAACTTTAGATAAAACAAAGGTAAGAATAGTTGAACAAGAAGAAGCAACAATCCTATTTGAGCACGGAAAATATGTAAGTGTTGCTTTAATTACAGATGAAAATTTGATTACATTACAAAATAAATTAAAAGAATTGATTCAAATTGTCGAAGAATTTTTTGAAGATGAATTTAAAACATATTCGGGAGATATGGAGGTTTTTTCAAAAATAGATAAATTTGTTCAAAAAATATTTGAAATTTAATGCTAATCTATTATCTATCTATTGTAGATTTTTTTGTTTTTATAAAATCCTCTATTTCTTCAATACTGATAATTGCAAAATCACCAGGAATTGAAAATTTTAATGCAGACATGGCCTCAGCGTATTGTAATCCTTTTTCAATGTCATTTTTGAGATAGCCATAAATTATCCCTCCCGCAAAAGCATCACCTGCACCAATCCTATCAACTAGATTAGGACGATTTCCAGTTCCTAATAAGATTTTTCCGGTTTCATCAAGAATTATTGGTGAATCTGGACCTCTGGTAATTGCAATGATTTTTGGTTTGAATTCATCCATCATTTTTTTAGCTTTTTCCTTGAAATCCCCTTTATAACTAAATAGGAGATCAATATCATTTTCTGAACTCATGATTATATCTATTTTATTTAATAATGGTTTCAATTTATCACTTGCTTCCCCTACAGGCCATAATTTTGATCTATAATTAATATCAAATGATGTTATGATGTTCTTTGACCTGCAAAAATCTAAAACGGAAGATACTAGCTCCCTACAAGAATTACTTAATGCTACGGTTATTCCAGAAGTGTGAAATAATTTCGTTTCTTCTAAATATTTCCAATCTATTTCATTCTTTGTAATTTTTGAAATTGCTGAATTTTTTCTATCGTAAATCACTTTAGACGGTCTTGGTTTACTACCAAATTCTAAAAAATATAACCCAACTCTAGAATCTGATGTCCAAATTAAATGATTAGTATCAACTTTCCATTTTCTAATTTCATTTTCTATTCTTCGACCTAGAGAGTTGTCAGTTAGCCTTGAATACCAACTAGTTTTTAATTTTAAGCGTGCCAAGGCAATTGCAACATTTGCTTCTGTGCCTCCAATCTTTAAGTCTAGAGCAACTGCATTTTCTAAACGTTCAAAATTAGGGGGAGAAAGGCGAATCATAGCTTCTCCAAAAGTTATTACATCAAACATTTTTTTGCTCCTTGAACCCGAATATTTTGCATTTTTATAAATAAAAGAATTAATCACGAATAATATTATATATTGGATATCTACGATAATATAAAATAAAATTATGATGACAAATTATAACATAAAGAAATTTCATTAAATACCGATTTGAGGAAGGTAGGATAAAATGCAAGAAAATCAAGACGAAAAAATGATGATGGAAATTAAAGATACAATTGAAGATAGGTATTTTACGTATGCACAAGAATTATATTCAAAATTAGAAGATCAGTCTTCAGAAAAAAGTTTGATGTTAAAAAAAGAAATTTATGATGTATTTTATGAACAAAGTTCCAAATTTATTGAAGATAGAGTAAAAAAGAGGATTAAAAATCATTTAAAAAAGAAGAATTTTAGATTATTAGACCTTGAATTAACGATAGTAGAAAAGAACTTAGAATTTTTAGAAAATATTATTCTTAGACTTAATCCAGATGAAAAAATAGAGCGAAAATTAGCAATCGATATCTACCCATGGAAAGAGCTTCACCGTAAATTGGAAAGCTTTGGACCAAAAATCAGAAAAGAACTCAAAAATTATCGAGAAAAATATAATAAAGAAGTAGAAAAAACCAAAAAATCCCTTGAGAAGGAGCAGAAAAAGAGAAGAAAAAAGGAGGAAAAGGAAGAAAAAAAAGAAGTTGAAGAAAAGAAACCAAAAGTAGAACTTTTACTAGAAATGTATGGGAAAAAAAATGAGGATGGTTATATTGAATATCTTCCTTTTTTAGGTGTTACATCAGTTCGTCTTAGGATATTAGTAAATGAACCAGTTACAAAACTCATAATCAGGCCTAAAGTATCAACTTTTTATTACGCTGAAAACGTTGAATGGAGTAATTATATTTGTGGAATGGATAATGAAAATATTAAACATGATCTGAGAAAAGGTGTTGTTGCTTTATTTGGAGGGGGAAAGAAACAAGGCTTTATAATGTTTAATCCTCCAGCAGAATCTTATGCTTTTTTCTTCCTCAGACATCACGATAAAGCAATTAAAGAACAGATTGATTATTCGATTACTTTTGAAGCAATTGAAGAAATTTCTAAAAGTGAAGAAAATTTACTTGCTACCATCACAGTTCAATTAAAATACCCAGAAGCTATCAGACCAAAGGAAGAAAAGAAAATACCAGATATTAACGATCCTCTTTGTCCCATTCATCCCAATTATAAATACGAATACGGAATGAAATCAGTAGGTTTCCTATACTTTAAAGAAGAATATAGAGAAATCACATTTAAAGGTAATATGATTCCTGAATATTATCCCAGATGGTGGCCACCTTGGAAAATAAAATATTTTCCTGTAAAAAATCAAGACAAAATTTCCAATTTAGTCGTTCGCTCATATCCAGACGGTGCTGCAAAAGTATTTTATAAATTTAACGGAGAAATTCAACAAATTGGAGAATTGAAGGGTAGATTAACACCAGCAGTTTTTAATGATCCCTTATTAATGACAACTGCTGAAGTATTTCGTTTTTTTAGTGATGATTTTATTGTTTTAAGAGTCTGGTTTTGGTGGTTTGACTTAAGAATGAATGCCAAACGGTGGAGACTTAAACATGAAATGCCGGATTGTGAAAGAGTCGATTTTTTAATTGATTTACGAAATCCCTCAAAAGATATTCGAATGATTCCTTTTATCGGCACTGACGTGCATTGGAAAGAATTTTGGTTGGATACTCGAGATGTTGAAAAACAGATAAGAGTTAAATTCACAGCAATCGGAATGGATTTTATTAATTTTAAACAATTCGTTGCATTTTTCTCGCATGCTGTTGATATTGTCTATACACCATTACCTGCTATCATATACGAGGAATATTTATCCCTTAAGGACCCTAAATTATTTTATTGTGTTGTCTGCGGCGAGAGAACAGTATTACCAGCAAATATTCCTGCAGTTAAAGTTTTAATTGAAGATTTAACTGAATCATCATGTCGTACAAGAATGAAAAGCATTATGGAGGATATGACTGATATAGTTTGTCCTGAGTGTCAAGCATTAATAATGAAGGAAGAAAAATTGCAATATCTATATCTTTTTGAAGATTATACTCAATTTAAAAAGCATTTAAAAGATGAAATTTTAGATGAAGCCTTAGCTATGAAATATGACGAAAAGCTGGTTGAAGGGGGAGGTCAGCCTATATCATTATTACCACAAAATTGTCATGTTCCTACTCCTAAAGATGGTATAACTTCAAACGCATGGTGTTCTTCAACTGTAATTAAACCACTCTCATTAAAAAGAATTACTTTCGTTGAAAAATATGAAGATAAAATCGATAAAATTAAATACATATCTGTCAGTGATTTGGAGGGATTAAATCAAACCATAACAGTTCGATTAGCTAAAATTGGAATTATAAAACTAGGAGACCTTATTAATACAGATTTAAAGGATATTGAGTATAGAATAAATGTAGATGGATTAACTGAAGAAGAAATTGCAGATTTTTTATATAATTTACCTCGTTGGAAAAAAATGGCGGAATTATATAAAATTAAAGGTATTGGAAGCCAATATAGCGATTTATTAATAGAAATTGAAGTAGATTTAGATACTTTACGAAATTATACAGAAGATCCTCAAGATTTGCTTGATAAGATTGAAACTTATAATTCAACTCATAATGATGTAAGCAGATTACCAAGTTTGAAGGACTTAGAAAGTTGGATAGAGCAAGCCAAGTTGTTATAAACTTACTAAATTAGAAGATTTTAGCTTCAAGAAATCATCCTTACTCAAATTGGATAATGGAGGACGAACGAATGATTCTTCAAAGCCAAGATCTTGAAGAAATTTCTTAAAAACAGCTATAGTTCCAAACTTTTTGAATAAATTCCTTAATTTTATTATTTCATTTTGTCCTTTTTCCGCAGTTTTTAACTCATTTTTTTTGTATGAGTTATAAATACTCATAACTTTTTTCGGAAATACATTACCTAATGCACTTATTCCACCGTTTGTCCCCAATTTTAGACCTTGAAAGATTAATGCATCACTTCCGCTGAAAAAATTCAATTTTGGAAATTGATTAATAAATACTTCTAAATTTTTTATATCCCCTGATGAATCTTTGAGTCCGATAAGATTGTTAAATTTTGATAATTTTTTAATTAATTCAACAGTTATTGAAATCCCAGTAAGACGGGGGATGTTGTAAAGAAAACTTGGACATTTTATACTCTCTAAAACACGAGAAAAAAATTGATATAAACCAGATTCAGAAACTGGCTTAAAATAAAAGGGAGCTCCAATCATTATAGCATCGCTAAAACCATTAGAAAATTTTGCTAATTCAATAGTTTCTTTTAAGCTTGCCCTTCCAACACCTGCGATAATTGTTAGGTTTTTTTTAACATTTACAACTGTTTTAATAACTTTTTTTGCTTCTTCAACAGTTAAAGAAGGGTATTC
>JABXJV010000396.1 GCA_013375355.1 Candidatus Helarchaeota archaeon | reverse complement strand
CAGACCCTAAGTCGGCTACCCTTGGGAGGAAGTTGTCTACTTGCTCTCTCAAAACAAATAATGTCGAAAGATTTAAAGGTGGAAATCTGCCAAATTAAAAATCAAAGGAATTGAAAAATTCTCAAAAATAAAAAAATAGAGAAAGATATGAAAAAATTTATCCTTTGACCTTTTTAATAACTATTATTACGATAATAACACCGATTGCAGCAGCAACCCCTATTAATATAATTATTTCTGTTCCGAGACCTCCACCGCCACCAGCCATCAATGCTAACAATAAGAAGTCCATAGGTTTTTCTTCTTCAGCCTCTAAACCCTCAAGCACAACTTCGACACCCAATATCGACATATCCGTTCCCGTATACATTCGCACTCTAGTAAGGATTCCATTTTCGTTATAAGTCATTTCTAATCTCTGATTATTAATGCCTAAGTCAGTCGGCCATGCAGTCCATGTTCCAGTAATACCGGTTGTGGGAGTAGTGTGTTTAAAAGAGCTTGAGCCCATCCCCGAAAAAAATCTATAAGTAAAATTTACAATGGTATGGTTAGACACCGTAAAACTCAAAGGAATAATAAACGGTGGGAATGGCATGCCCAATAACATAGCAAAATGATACAAACTATAATTACCACCAAATATAGAACATGGATGTGTCGAATTAAATGCAAATCCTGCTATTTCCGTGGTAGGTTGACCCATAAAACTGCCCCAAGTTCCATTTGTGCTATTATATAATTCTATTGTGCCCCATATTATATCCGCTATCATAGGCGGAAAGAGTGGTTGAGTGTTATTTATCTCAGTGATACTCCATCTTATTTTATCGCCGACGTAAAACAATGGAGCAACTTGGGAATAAGTAACCCTCCACGTAAAATTGTCGCCCTTTTTAACAGCAAATCCCTTTTCCTCAAGCCTCAGTTCAGCATCCAACCTCGACCAATCTGCTGCTCCGTATTGTTGCATTCGAGTCATCATTCCCTCATTGTTATAAGTAAATACCATTTTTCGATTATTAGCACCTAAGTCAGTCGTCCATATAGCCCATGATCCATTATAAATAGTGTTTGTGGGAGTAGTGTGTAGAACTGAGCTTGAGCCGTACCCCAAAAACATTGCATAAGTCGAATTTACAACGGAATGATTAGCGTGTGCAAAATTTGAACAAAGCAATTGGGGTGCCATCATTGGCATACCAAAACTATATAAATTATAGTTGCCAATACCTAAATTAATTGGAGCTGTCGAATTATATCCAATTCCAAACATTTCCGTAGTAGGAATCCCCATAAAACCCCCCCAAGATCCAGTTGTGATATTATAATAATCAAGTGTACCCCATATTACGTCAGCGATCCAACCCCCCAGCGCAACTATTTGAGAGTTATTTGCATTAGTAGTATTCCATCGTATTTTATCACCGGTGTTTAAGTTTGTATTTGTAGCATTTGCATAAACAGCTCTCATTATATAAGATTCATTCTCATAAGTAATAAATCCATTAGCCCCTTCTTCAAGATTAGGTCCAATTGCCTGAACAGGTTGAACTGGGAGAAACAAAAGAACCGTCGCAATCAAAATAGCTATTAAAGGTAAAAATGCTTTTCTCTTATTCAAGTTAATCCTTCCACTCCTTTTTTAATGTTTTAAAACATTAAAGGAGAGTGTTTATTATATAATTTATGTAATATAAAAATGTTCACTATTTATTGAATTAAATTTTCTTTGATTATCTAGTCTTTCTTTTAATAAAAGAACATAAAAAACACCATTGTTCCAAGGATAGCAACAAGAATAATTAGCCAATATTCGTACTTATATCGCCATAACCCAATTAATAAACACCCAAAACCTACCCCATAAAGTATATAAAAAGCCAATTTATCATACAATACCACATTATAACCAATATTCGACCCAAAAATATTATAGGCAGTAACTGGAATAAAGGGGTAAGTTGCTTGCCAAAACGAGATTAATAGAAAAAATACAACTAGGACAAAAACTAAAAAACTAAAAAAACCTATTCCATCTACTTTTATTTCATCTTTTTTTAGCCTTTCTTCCTCTTCCTCTTCTTCTTCTCCCAATTCTTCATCTTCTTCCTCTTCATCTATGTCTTCTTCTTCAGGAAGTTCCGTTTCTTCATCGTTTGAATCTTTAGGTCCATTCAAAATTCGATTTCATCCTTTCAAAATGTAAAAATATTTTATAATGTAAATATGGAGAAATTATTTTAACTGTTTTCTATCATGTTGAAAAAGATAAAAATAATTGAATTAATTGAGGGCTAATTTTGGTCAATAAAGAAAAATGTAAATTGACAGCTGCAAGAGCCGCTGTTGAATATATTAAAGATAATCAAATTGTTGGTATCGGATCGGGCTCTACCATAACTCATGCAATCCATTGTTTAGGAGAAAAAATTCAAACTACCGGAATAAAAATTATGGCAGTACCCACGTCATATCAATCTGCTATGTTATTAACTGAATATTATATTCCAATAACTACTTTGAATGAGCATCCCGTTCTGGATATAGCCATTGATGGAACTGATGAAGTAGATCCTAATTTTAATCTAATAAAAGGAGGAGGTGCTGCATTAACCCAAGAAAAAATAATTGATTCAGCTGCCAAGAAATTAATAATTATTGCCGATGAATCAAAAAAGGTAAAATTTCTTGGAGAAAAAGCAGCTTTACCAATAGAGGTTATCCCTATCGCACTTAAAACGGTATCAAATAGGATAAAAGAACTTACTACAGAGATTCAATTACGAATGGCAGCAAAAAAATTAGGACCTGTAGTAACCGATAACGGTAATTTCATTATAGACGCTCGTTTTTCTAAAATTAAAGATCCTGAATCTCTGGAAAAAGAATTAAATGTCATTCCGGGTGTTGTTGAGAATGGTTTATTTGTAAATATAACAGATATCGTCATAATAGGTTATGAAGATAAAGTGGATATATTAGAAAAAAAATAAGTTTATAATGGCGGACCCGCTGGGATTTGAACCCAGGAATCCAAACTTAGGAGGCTTGTGCCTTATCCATTCTAGTTATCAAGGGACAAACCTTTTATATTGCTAGGCTACGGGTCCTTATCTTCTAAATTGTTATTATAAAAAGAATTATTAAAATTTTTATATAATGTAAGATTAGAATCTATACTTTTTAACTGAAATATTAGGGATTTTAGGTATATCTTTTTCTGTGGTGTGTAAAATTAATTTTTTATTTAAAGAATAAGCGATCGTTATACAATCATTATAAGATAATTTTGTTCTGAATTGACATTTTAAAGCTCCTGCCTTCAGCATTAATGATTCATCTAAGTCGACGAGAACAACAGGATAATTATTAATAAAAGATGTTATGGTATGTTCTGCATGGATTTTTCCCTTCAAAATGAAAAGATGTTTAAAAACCTCGATAATGATTGGCCAAACTATAAATGCTTTAAATTTTTTATTTTTGATATCTTTCATCAATTCAGAAATTTTATTTGGAGGGGTTTTTGAATAAAATAGAGTGATGGGACCTGAATCCAGACAAATATCATTTGACATCTATTTTTCTAACTCCAAATCTTCTTTTCGAGATTCTTTTATTACTTTTAATACATCTTCAACAGAAGGTCCGTTTTCTTGAAGTTCTTTTGTGCTTTTAATAGGAATTAATCTTAATGTACCTTCATCTTCTATAACCATCACAAACTTTCCATCTTCTAGATTATACTTTTTTCTAAACACGGCTGGGATGCTAATCATTCCACGATTTGTTATCTTTACAATATTTCTAGTAGTCATCTTATTCACTAATTAAAAAAATAAAATGCTAATTATTTAATATTTTTGTATAGTAAATTATTGTTTTACTTAGAAATTATAAATAAAAAATATAGAAGATTTAATATTGATAATTAATGCAATCAAAAATTAAAATAGTTCTAGCTACTGAAAAACATCTCAATTCGATAGATGATATGTATCAAGATTGTATAAAAGATTTAAATGAGAAGGGGTTAGCTCAATGGGATGACATATACCCCAATAGAGAATATTTTCTTAAATGGATAAAAAATAAGGAATTTTATTTATTATTAATAGAAGAAAAAATAATAGGAGCTGTTGCATTAAATGAAAAACAAGCTCCTGAATGGGTTTCAATAAAATGGAAAAATATTAAAGGTAAATGTCTTGCAATTCATGCCCTAGCTATACATCCCGACTTTCAAAAAAAAGTTTATGGAAAAATAATTTATAATTTCTGTGAAAATTTTGCTATTAAAAATAGATATAATAGTATTCGTTTAGATGCCTTTTCTGAGAATAAAACTGCATTGGAGTTTTATAAGAGAAAGGGTTTTGAGAAAATGGGTGAAGTATATTTTTCATTTAAACCTAAAGGACTTCAATGTTATTTTTGTTTTGAAAAAATTTTAAATAAATGATGGAAGTTTTCTATTGGATTTAAAAATGTCCGTAAAAAAAAGCAGATGGGTATCTTCTGATCAAAATTATAGGGGTTATAGAGAATTTACAAGATCATATGTTTATGGATGAACAATTAGCTAAAGAAATTATTAAAAATGGAATTAAAAAGGTTATAATTGATGATTTAGAAATAATATATACTCCAGGAGTAACTTCTATCCTCAGGACGGCCGAATTGGTACAATTTTATTATCAACAACTTCCAGATGTAATAAAAACCTTTAAAATAGTGTCAATAGCAAACCAAGATATTAAAGAATTTGCGGAATTCTGGGAGACCTATGCTCAAAATAGAGGATTTGACTTAAGAGTTTTTTACACTTTTGAAGATGCTCTAAAATTTATTAAAAGTGAATAAAAATTATCAATTAATGGAAATGGTGTAAACATGTCAAATGTTTTTACTGTAGGGGGCACGATTGGTTATTTAATAACTCATTTTGGGTTGAATTTTTTTACTAAATGTCTATAGAATCCATAAAAACCAATCATTTTATCATTCAATTTTTATTTAAGGAAAAAAATCTTCAAATTTAAACCTACCAGAATTATTGGTTGGTACATTCCAGATTTTCTGCTAATATATCAATAAGAAATTAAATTATATTCAAAACTCAAAATAACAAATGTAAGATTAATAATTTATAAAAACTACAGAAATTTGATAAGACATAACCTTTATTAATTCATGTATATTAACATTTTATCACATTTATACCATAAAAATAAAAAAGGGAATGTAATTGAAAAAAAAATTTAAAGCGATAATTTTAATTACATTAATTGCTGGAGCAGTTGGAATAACCACTATAATTATTATGCCTCAACAAAGAGAATTAGATCAAATTTTGTTATTACTAGCTAAAAAATCACAAAAAACGACCATAGATATTCAAGAAATGTGGACATGGATGTCGGGAAATAACATAATAGATCAGGCAGGGAGCTACAACATGAAGGGTGTGCCTGCTGCGGAAAATTTGCCTGGAGCTAGGCGTTTTAGTATTTCTTGGACAGACTCGAATAACAATCTCTGGCTCTTTGGGGGAGAAGGACGCGACGGTTCAAATAACGAGGGCTGGCTTAATGACCTATGGATGTTTAATACAACGAGTGGATGGTGGATGTGGGTGTCAGGAAATGATACCATAAGTCAGAGTGGGATCTACGGCATTAAGGGCGTACCTGCTGCAGGAAATGTCCCCGGAGCAAGGGCTAGTAGTATCTCCTGGACGGACTCAGATGACAATCTCTGGCTCTTTGGAGGATATGGATTTGATAATACAGGTACCATTCTGGGTTATCTTAATGACCTTTGGATATTCAATATGACTAATAGATGGTGGATGTGGGTGTCGGGAAATGACACAAGAAATCAAACAGGAATTTATGGCACAAGGGGCGTTTCTGCTATGGAGAATGTGCCAGGAGCAAGGGATAAAAGCATCTCTTGGATAGATTCTGACGGGAATCTCTGGCTCTTCGGAGGATTTGGATTTAATAGTACAGATATGATTTTAGGTTGGCTTAATGACCTTTGGATATTTAACATGACAAGTGGATGGTGGATGTGGGTTTCAGGAAGTAATATAAGACATCAGGTAGGAACATATGGCATTAAGGGTGTGCCCGCTGCAGGAAATGTCCCCGGAGCGAGGCGTTATAGTATTTCCTGGATGGACTCGGATGACAATCTCTGGCTCTTTGGAGGAAATGGGCATGCTAAATCGGCTCTAATGCTGGGTCCTCTTAATGATCTTTGGTTATTCTACATTAAAAGTGGATGGTGGATGTGGGTGTCAGGAAATGACACATTAGTTCAGTCAGGAATATATGGCATTAAGGGTGTACCTGATAATGTAAGCGTCCCAGGGGTAAGATATGGTAGCGTCTCCTGGATGGACTCGGATGATAATCTCTGGCTCTTCGGGGGATTGGGACTTGATATTGGAAGTTCCTATGGTTATCTTAATGATTTGTGGAAATATACATGATAAAATGAATTGAATAATGTTCAAAATCTCTATATATACCATTATATATATGGGCATTACATATCTTACAATGACAACATTGAGGTTAAAGGAATTTTTTTCGGTCTATCTTTAATTTCCTTAACCATTAGGTGAAATTCTTGTTAAACTCTCTGTTCATTCTTAGAGAAAACGGCGTTTGTGTTTTTGAAAGGCACTGGATTGAGACCGATATCGATGCCCACCTATTTTCTGGTTTTATCACTGCCTTATGCGCATTTGCAATTGAATCTATGGGTGAAACATTACAATCATTGAAGTTGGTCAAAGATCAAAGACTAATAATTTTGAAACATCCTTATGCACCTATCATAGGCGTTATAATAGCGGATTTTCGGGATAATGGATATTTATTAAAAAGGATTTTAGATAAAATATTAGATAGGTTTTATTGGCTCTTTAGAACTGAAATAAAAATTGAAGATGCTTCATTATATGGTAAAACAAGAGAAAAATTCTCGAAGGAAATTGATATTATACTAAAAGGAAAAACTGCAGAGAGAAGTTTCGTATCTTTATTCATTGGGTTCTTAATTGGAAGTGGTATTTCAGTAATAATAACCTTATTAATTCTAGATTGGGGAATAAATTTTGCCTATGGTGGTGGAATACAGAATTTATTTTTTGCTCCGGTTTTTATTAACTTATTCGATGGAATGCAGCCTTGGGAATTTCTAGACATACAACAAATCGCTGTAATCGCAATGGGAGTCGTGTTTCTTTTTTTCTTCCTAGTATATTTTGGGCCTGGTTTATTAGGTGCGTATATTGCTGGTAATCGGAAATTAGGGGTAATTAATGGATTATTATCAGTCATAGGAGGACTATTTATTGCAGTAATTTTTCAAAATATAAAATTATTTCTATATTCAATCAATATTATCCCCGTATTTATTGGGTTTTCTCCATTGATAATAACATTAAATCTATTAACAGGATATTTTGGAGGACTATTAAGAGAAATAAGGAGGCTATATCCTATACCAGGAAAGGAATTATCAGGAAAAGTTATACAGCATATGACATTTTTAGTTAAAAAAACTTTTCCATCGTTGGATAAATCTGGAAACCAGTAAGGTTTTAACTACTACTTCTTTCTAAAATTTCTAAAGCTTCTTTAAATGATACAGTTTTTTGTTCTCCACTTTTCATATCACGGATGCCAAATTTATTATCCTTAGCTTCTTTAGGGGCTACGATAATTACATAACGAAATTTTTGAGAGTCAGCATATTGCAGAGCTTTTTTTAAACTATCTCTAACTATCTCCAATTCAATACATTTTCCTTTTTCCCGAAATTTTCTTGATATTTCTATAGCTTTTGGTAACATCTCTTCGTTGAAAGGAATAATTAAAATTTTATCAGGACCTAAAACAATATTTGAAAATATTTTGGTTTGGTCCATAGCTAATAAAATTCTATCTATTCCTAGAGCACAACCTACGGCATTAGTCGGATTTCCACCAAATGTTTCAACTAAGTGGTCATATCTTCCTCCTCCACCTACTGCTATGTCTAGTTTGGGAATAAAAATCTCAAATATCATTCCTGTATAATATTCGAGTCCCCTTGCAAATCCTAAATTTAGATCGAGATATTTAGATATACCATAAATTTCAGCAAATTTTATTAACTCTTTTAAATTCTCTAAAGATTTCATTGATTCACTATAGTTAGATAATAATTTTGATGCTTGCTTAATTATATTTGATAAATTTCTACCTTTTAATTCAAATAATTTTTCTAATATAATTGAACAATTTTTGGAAACTTTTAATTCTATTAATATATTAAAAACTTCTTCCATTTCCCCTTTATCAATCAATCCAAATATTCTATTTTGCTGATGTTCTTCAATATTTTCTTGCTTTAAAATATTACTTAATATGCCAACATGTCCTAATTTTATTGAAAAATCTTCAAAATTCAAATTATTCATCAAATCGCAACAAATAGTAATAATTTCTACATCACTAATCGTATTAGAAGAACCAATAAATTCAAAGCCTGCTTGAAAAAACTCTCTATATCTACCAAATTGTGGATTATCATAGCGGTAACATTGCCCAATATACCCCAATTTTACAGGTTTGGGTTGTGCTTTCATAAAATTTGATATATATGTTCGTGCAATGGAGGCCGTCATCTCTGGTCTTAATGCTAAAGTCCTGTCTGCTTTATCCTTAAATACATACATAGTTTTTCTGATTTCTTCACCTGCTTTTTCAGCGATTAGTTCAAAATCTTCAACAATAGGCATGTTAATTTCTTGATAATTATAAACTTGGAACAATTCTCGAACTTTTTGAATTATATAATGATATTTTTTAAAATCTAGAGGTAAAAAATCACGCATTCCCTTTACAGTCTGAAATTTCTTTGGCAATTCATCGCCTCATAATATATTATAAATCTACAGCATTACACTTATAATAAGTAACTTCACCTTGCCGATCTATAACTGCTAATACAAGATTTTTACGGATTCCTTTCGCAGCTTTTACTATTTTATCAAGATCCGTTAGATATAATGATACTCCTTCCGTAATAATGGAAACTACAAATTTAGAAGGGTTAACACCAACCTTTGCGCCCCGTCCATAAATACGATAAGTTGAAGCTTCCCCAAAACCTGGTCGAACAATATATCCGCGACTTCTTAAATCTTTATAAACTAAATAATTCACCCAAAAATCTGGATTAGATTCAAGGAATCTATTTATCATTTCCTCATAATTATATTCTTTTCCGGCTTTGTTTAAAATTTTAATTCGATTTCTCTCAAGAAGTAAAATGGTTTCAACTTGATTAAGGGTTAAAGAACCATCTTCTTGTTTTGTTCCATAATATCCATGCTCAACAAAAAATTCTGCCTTATTTACGGGAATAATTATTTGCCCACCTTCATAAAGAGCATCTACAGTCTCGAATTCCTTTTTTTTCTCTAAGTCTTCTTCTTCTCTTTCACTAGAGTTGTTTTTATCGTTCGGTTCCAAAAAAAGTTTCTCCATATTAGAACATTAAAGGTATAAAACTCTTCTAAAACTAAGTTTCAGTTATTTTCTCTTAAATTTATGGTTTTTTTAATATATAAGATAGTAAAATTGTTAATATTAACGAAATTCACTTTTCTTCAAAAAGTTATGGGAAGCACAAAAATTCTTAATATTCACTCATATTTTTATTCAATTTTATTCTATTTATTACGAAATTTTCAATTATTATCATCTTAATTCAATTTCTTCGCATATTTGATATTTTACAGACAAATATTAAGAGAAAACGTTGATATATAAAAATAGTATAATATTATTTATTCTTTTTTTTCAGCGAGTTAAATTAAAAAAATATTGAATATTTTTATTCTGTCCATCCAATTCTACGTTTAAACCATTCTGGCATAGAAAAGCAGACGTAAAAAATAATTGAAGAAGGAATATATAAGACTAGGAATATTCTAGTCACAGATGCAACCGAGAGCATAAGAATGGCTAAAGCAAAGCAAAAAATTCCTGTTCCTAACCATAAAGAGCGATTGCTCTGAGCTCTATTTTCTTCTCGTATTTTCGCAGCATAATAGTAAAAAACAGAAATCGGCATAACCGCTACTGGCACAAGAGTAATGAAGCGTATTATTTGGATATCTAAAGAATAGGTTGTTGTATAATCGTAGAAATAAATATATGGAGGGCCTTTAATCGTTGCCCAATATAGAGTGGTTACATTAATAATGGAAAGTAATAATAGAACAAATAAATAAATTTTATATCTATTTGGGAAGGTCATTCGAATTGCGAACAAATTGATACATATAATTGAGACTTGAGCAAGGAGAAGCGTAATTAAAGTAAAAAGTTCTGCGAGTTCAGGTAAAACAAGGATCCAATAAAATAAATTTATAAAGATCAAAAGGATATTACTTGGTATAAGTGAAATCATTGCCACCAAAAATAATAGAGTCTCAACCGTTGCCCTTTTTTTATAATTTTTATATAATTTATTTATTATACCGATTAGAAAAGCTCCAGCTATAATAAATATAGTCAGCATAAAAATGCTAAACAGTCGATTATAAGTAGAAGGTCCAAATATTGAATTCAATGCAATTTGAAAATAATAATCCCAAGATACAGCCATTTTCTTTCCACTTTAATTTTATAATGGTTAGATTATATTAATTAAATATTCAGATCTAATAAATTCTATTTAAAAATTTTAGCTTTATGATAAGTTGTGAAAAAAGTTAGTGCACATAAAATATTGATCCAAAAATACAAGAAGATTGAGAATTATGAAGAAGCTCTATTTCATGCGGGATTGCTTAAAGGATATTTTGAATCCACAGGCAATTTTAGGGAGATATCAGATCTAAATAAAATAATAAGACAATTAGATAATAAAATTTCGTAATTAAATTATCTTTTTAATTCAAATCCCTTGCATATTTACTTTTTTTTCGACATACACTAAGAGAAAACCTTAAAATTGTTTTAAAAATTGTTAATGATAATAAAAAAATGAGAGGATAAGCATGCATACATATGCTGAAATTCCTGATACTATACGAACAAAAGCATTTTTTCCCTTTAATCGTCATTTATGGAAAGTTTATAAAGAATTAGGACTAGAATATTA
Organism: Candidatus Helarchaeota archaeon; assembly: GCA_013375355.1. Next base: position 13,220 of record JABXJV010000396.1, on the reverse strand, counting down.
TGAGACTACTCTCGAAAGAGTATCAGATGTGTTAATGTACGACATCATCTCAAGTCGTCTGGATGTGACAATTAAGACTGCTGGAGCTATATTTGATGGTGAAATAGAGCAGCCAGATAAGGTCTTGTCTTATCTTCTGTTTCCACCAGTCTTACCAATAAGAGGAGATTTAAGTCAAGGTGGATTGAAGCTTGTTTATGGGGATTCTTGTGATATAACCTTTGTTATATGTGATGATATGAACCAAGAGGTCCTCCTCCTCCTTAATGGGCATTGTGAAGACGGAATCCCTGTCGATTGGTGGCTTATAGGTTCAGATGATGAAACTATGGAAAGAAGACATCAGAAATACGGATATAAACTTAAAGAAATGCCAGGACGCTATAAAAAGTTTTTTGAAACAGGAGAAAAATTAACAGACATCTTAAAGGATATTCGTAACGAACGAACCCCGCAATGGGCTAGATCTTCATATATTGTATGCATGGTTTGGGGTAGTGCTCTTCTCAATTTACTCGAAGAATGTTCTAATTTTGAGCAGTTTGGAACCATTTGGGATGCCGCAAATCCAAAGAAATATGGTCTACCTGATAAATATTTTGGCTATATTCCATGGACCGCAACGCTCCAGATGCTTATGGTAGGTGGTAGAAATAAATGGACCATGGGATTAACTGGCATTACTACTGGACATCACGCATACTTTATGCCTATAGAAGAAACGGGTAGAGATTGGATCAAGGAGAATATGCCAGAATTCTGGGAGAAAGGCTTTATAAATGTAAGAGCGGAGGGTATGCCGTATCCATGGCAAAGTTTAGGCGTTAAAATACCTAATTTTAAAAAGAAATCGACGTATGAACGTGAAGAATTCGATTATAAATACCCTTCTGGTGATTGGATTACTCCCGAAGCTTTGGGTTTAACTCCCGAAGAAACTTGTCAAGGAGTTTTTCTAGATATTAAACCTCAAACACCTAAAAACGTAAAAGTGGATAAATCGCACATTTTATCTATGGGTATTGGAATAGATACTGAATTTATGAGTTAATAGAATGGAGTTAAAAATATGACAGTCACTTTAGAATATTATTATTATTTTCCAGCAGCAATAATTTTTTACATTTGTTTTTCTATGCCAGAATGGTTTAAGAACAGAATTGGATGAACAGAATAAAGATTTTCCATTTCATTTATATTGTATGAAATAAACATCATATACAAAATAAAATTATAATAAACAATAAAGAGGTAGAAAAATGCCAATTTCTTGGGAATATGGTTTTCAATATACATTGAATAGGTTTTCTGGACGTTCTCTTTTTGATCAACCCATCGATCTTATTTTGCTCGGAGCATTATTAGTAGCTTTTGTTTTTTTAATTGGTATAATTCGTGCATTATATAAAGATTATAAAAAAACAGAGACTGTTGAGACTTTACTATTCTTATTGGGTATGATAACTTTAATTCCTGCCAATATATTTGGTATCGTTACGAATTTATGTTATTCGACTCTTGGTATGCCTGAAATAGCAGAGATTATTACAATAATAAATTTATTTCCAATGCAATTTACATACTTATGTGTGAATTTATTTGCAATTCGGATGACTTTTCCGAAACGATACAAACTTATTTTAGTCATTTTGTTAATCTTATCAGTTATTATGATAGGAACTGTAACGTGGGCGATTACCAAAGGACCCCCATACTTTAATGTGATCAATTTTGCACAAGTCTATTCTTTAAATATTCAAATAATACGCTTTATCTGTTTAATCCCTGTAGCAGTAATCCCTATTTCAGTTTTTTATTATTATGCTACAAAAGTTCGTGAAGAAAATAGAGCCACTAGTAATCGCTCCATATGGTTAGGGACAGGAATTTTATCCTTCGCAATAGCAGTTATTATTCCAACAGTTGCAGTCGAATTGAGAGTATTTCAGGCATTATATGTTCCCGCTGCAATTATCTTTTATGTATGTTTTTCTATGCCAGATTGGTTCAAAAGAAGAATTGGTTGGACTAAATAAAAACAATTATCTTTTTTAATATATGCTGACTTAAATGAGATTAAAGAAATTTTAGATAAATCTCATAATTAAAAAAAGAAAAGGGGTATTTTAATGGATTATTATTAATATCCTTTTATTGATAAATTTATGTCGCCTTTTGTAATCTTTTTTCGTTTAGAATGTTTAGCTAATACATAAGCTCTTTTGGAAATTCTTACTGCTTCTTCTTGTAACCAAGCAATAAGAGTGCCTAATGCATCTCTTGCTACGATTTTTGCTCCAGCATCAGCCATGACCTTCCTAAGTGGGCTCCATGCGAAATATCTTTTTTTTGCCATATTTTTCTCCTCAAATTTTATTTTTTCTTATCTATTTTTGATTTAGAGACTTGCATCTCTTCAAATATTCTGTTTTTAGAATTTTGATTTTTATTTTATTTATGACTTATATATTTGTCATTATAAGAAGATCCTTTAGTTTTTATAAAGATATTGCTTTTATGTCGAAATTTTCGGACATAATATGATTTAATTCAAGTCAATTTTCTTATGATACTTTTTTGGCGGAATATCTTTTCTAGAATTTTTTTATTGTGAAAAATTTTGATCTTGATCTTATATTTTTAGAAGGTATAATTCAACATAATTTTCTTTTCTATTAACTATATTAATTAAATAAAAATTCAAATTTAATCCAATTAAATTATTGTATGTCATTCAGATCATATATTATTTCAACCTAATCCAAAAAATCTGGTTTAGAGTTTAAAAAAATAAGTTTAATTAGGGAGGGAGAAACCGATCTCTTCGATAACCTCTGTTAACCATTCATAGCGTTCGTCAGATTCCAAAAAATATAGGTCACATCCTTTATTCCATTTTCAATAAAGTGCAAGAATTACCACTTACTCAGGAGGAAAATAGAACACTTCTTGAAGACCTAGCTCTATGTTCTATTAATCTAATGGAGGAGTGGGTAGATGATCTTAAAGACCAGCTTAATCAATTAGCAATGGAAGATTTATTGAATTTCATTTTCAGTCTTCAGGGGCAATTTAGAAAAAAGGAAAAATAAATAATAAATTATCTATTTTATATACTCAGTATCTCGCCCAATTCCCATCGATATAATGTGATCCTTAGTAGCTTTTTCATTTTTTGGGGTATCATGTGTTATATCTAAATAAATTCCTTGATAGGTATCTTCTACAGCCATATCCAGAGCTGCTGGAGTAATCCAATCACCAGGTGGAAATTTAAAGTCAAATTTCTCTTGTTCATATGTAGATTTTTTCTTAAATTCGGGTAATTTGACATTAAGTGTTTGCCAAGGATATGGGATGCCCATTTCACGTCCTTTGACTATTCCTTCATCCCATAATTCAGGAAATTCTGAACCTATCCAATCTACTACCTTTTGCTCTAAGGGCATGAAATAAATCTTATGTTCTGTGCTAAGACCGCACAAACTTAAGGTCCATTTATCTCGACCACCCATGATTAACATGTTAAGAAAATTGGGCCATGGGACATAACTCATCCAAGTATCAGGAAGACCCAATTTTTTAGCACTAATTCCATCCCAGATTCCAGCGAAACCTTCATAACTAGAAGGTTCAGAAACAAAATTCAATACTCCACTCGCCCATACCATGCAGATAATATATGAAGAGTCTGACCACTGTGGGGTTCTTTCGTTTCGCATATCTTTCAAAACTTCGGTTAATTTTTCACCCGCTTTTACAAAATCTTTAAAACGTTTAGGCATTTCTCTAAGCTTAAATCCAAGTTTAAGATGTCTACGATCTAACGTATCATCTTCAGGTCCTATGAACCACCAATCAACTGGGACTCCATCTTCACAATGACCATTTAGAAGGAAAAAAATCTCCTCATCCAAATCACTTGGGCATACGAAAGTCACATCAGTAGAACCTCCGTAAATTAATTTCGTTGAACCTTGATTTAAATCAGCTCTAATTGGTACAACAGGAGGAAATAACATGTAAGAAAGAACTTTATCCGGTTGTTCTATTTCACCATCTATAACATATTTTGCATTTCTTATTGTATTATCCATTCGAATTCTAAAGAGGTCATAAAGAAAATCACCAGATATGTTAGCTATAGTATCTTCAACATAATCCATACCTAATTCTTTAAAAGATCTCCATAAATGCCTTCCTAAAGGTAAATAGGGTTTTGTTCGCAAAGTGTCTGGAATTTCGCCATAATGATGCATTAAATTATCTCCATTGCTGTAAATTCTTATTTTCTTTTTAAATTATAAATTACGAATAATGGAAAATATAAGAAATAATTAAAAAAATTTTTGGATTAGTTGTTTATCCAATAAATTAAAATAAAAAATCAAAAAAGGAAAAATTAAAAATAAAAGAAATTGAACTCAAGATAAATAATATTATGGTAAGGTAGTGGTAAATCTTGACTAAAGTTGATTATTATGAAAATGTAAGACAAAAACTATCTCTTGGAAGATTTGTTACTCCAAAACACGATAAAATAATTGAATTAATAAAGATTTTTTGGGATGAAGAAACTATAGAAATTCTTAATCATTTCCCGAATGCTGGGCAATTAATTACCGTAAAAGAATTAGTTGAAAAAACAGGAAAACCAAAGAGTGAGATTAAAAAGCTTTTGAGAATCGCAGCGAAAAAAAGAACTATAGCAAAAGTTGGACGCGGTTATGGATTAGCACCCCTCTTACCGGGTGTATTCGAAGCATACTATGTTGCCCAGCAAGATTCTGAAGAAAATCTTAAAAAAGCTGCTAAAGTATACCGGTATATCTTCGAAAATGCTTTGATATCTCGTGCAAGAGAAAAAATTAAAGATAAAGATAAAGAAAGGGGATTTTCTGAATTTACTCCCTTACTTCCACTCGAAGCCAAGGAAAGACTGATTAAAATTGATGAAACGGTGGATTCAGAATCGCAAATCCTTTCTTACGAATTAGTAGAGGAAATGATTAATAGAAATGAGGCTTATGCTGTGGTACCATGCCAATGTCGAATAATCGGAGAATTAACTGGGGAGCCTTGCAGAGTGCCTTCTGAGATGGGATGCTTTGCTGTTGGACTTTTAGCAAAAGCGTTTGCGGATATGGGTATTGGGAGAGCATTAACTAAGGAAGAAGCCATTGAATTTATTAAAGAAACCGAGAAGGAGGGACTTGTCCACAACGTTACAGCTGCAACTATTTCAGATAATATGATTATTTGCAATTGTTGCAATTGTCATTGCGGTGCCCTCTTACCAATGAAAAAATTTCAAATAAAATCAGTCAGACAAAGCAATTTTGCGCCTAAAAATGACCCAGAGCTTTGCGTTTTATGTGAGAAGTGCCTAAAAATTTGCCCTGTGGAAGCAATTTCTCATCCATCAAAAGATGATAAAATGATAACAAACTATGATATGTGTATAGGCTGCGGCTTATGCGCTTCAAATTGTCCAGAAAACGCGATTAAAATGGAGAAAGTTCGTACTAAAACTCGTAAGCAAAGTGATCAAAACATTGAAGAGGTTAGGTTTGCAGAACTTTTTAGCGGTCTTCTAACCGGAAATTAATAATAATATCTTTTCTTTTTTGAAAATAATATTTGTCTATCAACATTTAAGAAATAGATTTTTTAAAAAAATAAAAAAAATTTAATTTCTCGCCTTTATATTATCCAAAAGTGTATTTTTTTCGTATTTTTTTCTTTACATCCCACGTACACTTCAGACCCTTTGGGAAGGTGACTAAATCGCCTTCATTGATTTCTATTTCTCCAGTAGGTGTTTTTACTATTACTTTACCCTCTAGTACGTAGGCAGTCTCATCTGTATCGTATTCCCAATCAAAGACACTTGGATCACATTCCCAAGGGCTCCAATTCTCTATTTTTAATGATTCCAATTTTTCTTTTGATGGTTTTTCTTTTTTAATTTCAGACAAAAATATCCAACCTTAATTTTATTCTATAATTCTAGCTTGGTCTTATTTTAATTGATCTAATATATGACGGAATATCCCTTAAAAGGGCAACATCTGACAATATTCTTTTTCTGAATTTATCTAAATTAGAATTTCCCCATCTATATTTGAATAAATAAATTCCGCCAAAAACAAATCTAGTAAGTAGTTCTAACGATTTACTTTTCAACCATTCTTTTTTCATGATATGGAAGTTATATTCCCAGCATCTAGTAAAGAACTCCATCTGTATATCGCTCATCTCATCAAAATTAGGTCTTCTCTCTTTCCTTAACATACATTCATGGAGATTAGCAAAGAGAAGAGGGACTAGAAAAACTTTGTAATTAAACATTTCATCAACAAGCTCAATGGACTTTATACAGTCTTCATCAGTTTCACCAGGCAGCCCGGTAATTAAAGTTGCCACAACATTCCAATTATTATCATTCAAAATACCGATTCCTTGTGTGACTACTTCCGGCCATTCTTTTGGGGTAAAAGGCAGCGGTTTACCACGCATATATTTCTCTATAAGTCGTGGACTGGCAGTTTCAATGCCTGTTTCTGCAGCAATAATTCCTTTTCCTCCATAGTGGAATCGACAATAATCTTGCATTAAATGTGATACTTCTGATACCATTTCTGGATCTGCCACTGCGGGGGCTAAACTTATATGTGCTGGTTGAACTCCTTTAACTCCTGGAACAGATGTAATCTCTTTTATTAGTTTATGGACTGCAAGTCCATTAGGAATAAATTTACCATCCATTTTGCATCCATATAAGAATAAATCTTCAGTTGATAAAGTAATTAAACCGGTTCCTTTTCGGACATTAATTTCCACTTCTTTTTTAATTCTATCAATTGGAAAATCGCGTTTTTTTCGCATGGTTGGAGTGCAAAACTGGCAATTTCTTCCGCAACCTCTCGAAATCTCCACTGAACCATGAATTGCGCTATTTCTGATTAAAGGGATTTCTTCAATTTTTGGTGATTTTCGAACCTGGACTACAGGAGGAAGTGGTTCACCTTTAACCGCCTTTTCAAATAATTTTGGAGCAATTATATCTCCTTCACCAATAACTACACAATCTATCCCAAGCTTTTTCATCGCTTTTTTTCCAACTTGCCAAGCCCCCGGTCCTCCTAAAATAACCTTTGGTTTATATTTCTTAAAACATTTATTTTTAAAAATCTTTAGAAAATAATATTGTGTTGATGACATTGATCCAAAAGCTATAGAAGAATAAGTAAAACTTACATACGCTAAACCGAGGGGGTCCATGGAAGAAATTCCAACAACTCGGGTTTCTGGTCCAACAAATTTCTTCAAATGTGCTGGAGTAGTCACGACTATATCATTTGGGTCGAAGCCATAATTAACCAATGCAGCTTCTATTTTTCTCAAGCCATATGGTGCTAATCTTGCAGTATAATCTTCATTTACTGGAGTAGTAGGATAGAAAAAGCTCTTCCAAGACCAAATTGGAATTCGATGTGAAAAGCTAGCCGAAAATGCTACAAACGGATTATCATTAAAATCGCTCATTTCCACTTCAGAACTAGTTAATACTATTTTTTTTCCCCTAATCTTTGCCATTTTAATTACATCTCAATGGTTGAATTTAGAATTAATTTATTAAATTTATAATATAAAAATTTGGCTTCTTATTTTTAAAAATCAAAACCTTATCGATGTCTTTTTATCCTTTCAAATAGTTCTTTATTAAGAATATCAACAACTTATATTCTTAAAAATGAAATACTTCTTGATTTTAAAATGAAATTGAATCCAACGTTTAAACGAGCAATCTCTAAGGCATTTTCTCGATATATTGAAATTAATATGCTTACTGTTTTAAAATTTATTGAAAAAATTACCAGAATTAATTTTCTCCCTTTTGTAACTCGAGCCTTAAAACATAGTTTTGGAGGTAGAGTCGTTCCTCTTAACACTGCAATCCATCCTTCTGTACAAATAGCTAGAAATCAGGACATAATTGAAATTGCAAAAAGATCTAATGTGTTCGGAATTGGTCCATGCTACTGCAGATCTTTTCCTTTTTATCATAATAAAAAGTGCAATGCGCCAAGGGCAACATGTATCTATATCGGAGATCCACAATTTTTGGATGGAATTGAAAAAAAAGGATACATTTCAAAAGTTCCACAGAAAGTTATCGAAAAAACAATCCGAATGGCGGACAAAATGGGTCTCGTGCATCAACTCATATATTTTCCTCATCCAAATTTATACTATGTAATCTGCAATTGTTGTTCATGTTGTTGCGCAGTTATAAGCACATATAAGAAATTTAAAAACACCGTTCCGTATTTGGTAGTTCCTTCTGATTTTATTGCGAAAGTCGATGAGAGTTTATGTACCAGTTGCGGTTTATGCGTCCAAAGATGCCACTTTGAAGCCCGAATAAAGAATAAACATGGTAAAATGATATTAATTGAGGAAAAATGTAAAGGATGCGGTCTTTGTGCAACGAAATGTCCTAGCGAAGCCATAAAGTTAGTTCCTAGGGTAAAGAAGAATTGAAAAATCAAAATGCTAAATTTTAACTTTTATTTTCATTTAGATCAATCGATTTTGGAATCAATTATTATCATTTCTCTTTTAAAGAATTAAATTCAAATTATTATTTTGTTAATTTAGTTCAAAAATAACTGAATATACTATAATAAAGAAAATTTTGATAAATATATTGAAAATAAAAAGAATTAATAAGGAAAGTATAAAATAAGGTGATAAAATGGTTGAATCATTCCCCTGGTGGACCGAAGATAATAAAAAATTGGCTAATGATTTAGATAGATTTGTAACTAATCATAACGAAGAGGCAGAACGCCATTATTTTATGAAAAAATTCCCACATGGAATTTTAAATGAAATAATGGAATTAGGATATTTTGGAGCTGGTGTCCCAAAAAAATATGGTGGAATGGAATTGGGAGCAACTGGGTCCTGTATAGTTGCAGAACAGTTAAATCGCCTTTATTGCGTAGGACATTGTTTTACTGTATCAATGCTAGGTGGACTTCATCAGCTGCTTGAGTTTGGTACTGACGAACAAAAACAATATTGGTTAACAAAAATTGCAAAGGGGCAATTAGGTGCAGTTGCTATCACTGAACCTTTTGCTGGGTCAGATGCAGCTAATGTTTTCACAACAGCAGTAAAAGATGGTGATGAGTGGGTGTTAAACGGTAAAAAGAGGTTCATTACGAACGCAGGAACAGGACATCGCTATTTTATGTATATTAAAACTTCGGATGACCCAAAAGATCGTGCAGCATATAGACATCTCTCGACTTTTATCTTTGAACGAGGAGCCAAAGGATTTTCTTTAGAAAGAATAAATGAATTAATAGGATTTGATAACGTCCCAAATGGGTATTTAAATATGAAGGATGTTCGACTACCAGAGAGCGCAATGGTCGGTAATGTGGGGCAAGGTTGGGAAATAATGATGTCCGGTCTGAATTTTGAACGTATGATTGGTTCTGCAGCGGTAGGTGCTGGATTACTAGACGCAGCACGATTATTACATTTTCATTCTCAAAGACGTATCCAATTTGGTAAACCACTTAAATTCATAGAAAATGTTTCTTTCAAACTCGCAAAATTAATTGCTCGAATGAAATATGCTAGGTTAATGTCTTTTTACACTGCTTATTTATTAGATTTAGGTAAACAGCCAATTATCGAATCTTCTATCGCAAAATGGTTTAATGTAGACTGGGCGATGGAATCTGGGATAGAAACCGTCCAAGCGATGGGTGGAGACGCCCTAACAAGATTTTATCCAGTTGAACGGATGATTAGAGAGGCAAAAATTGGACAATTAGTAGCTGGAAGCAATGAGATAATGGCATATCTGGTTTATAGAGTTGCCACAGGGATGGCAATGACAAAGGAACTTCAAACACCATTTAGGTTTAAAATGGATGAAGAGAGTGGTTATCCAATTATAACTCTAGATAAGGGACCATATGTAGATCAAGAACCAACACCAGATTTGGTATTAAAAATCCTCGCAGAAGATTACAGGGTTAATCCATCTTTATATATGATGGTTGATGACATTAGAAAACAATGCAAAGGTAGTAGAAAGAAAATTAGGGAAATTTGTAAAGAACTAGAGAAGGATGGCTTGGTTGTTGCATTTTATGATAGAAAAGGCGAGATTAAAATGGTGAAAGCCAATTATACAGGTCTTGATAAAGCATATCCACCAGAATATTACAGATGGTTTCCAGATTGGTATGATGTGGAACGGGATGCGTTTTTCGGATAATATATCTAATGTAAAATCTTTTCCCCTTTATTTTTCCTTTTTTTGATTTACATCTTTAATGAATTTTGTTAATCCATCAAAATATATCTTCTGATCGTCATAAAAGGGACAATGACTCCCATTTGGGCATAACAGATATTGTCCCTTTTGTACTTGGTCAGAAACCCATTTTATGTGTTCGGGATCCATCATATCATTAGTAGCTCCGATAGCCAACGTAGGAACTTTTATTTCTGATAAATTAGATGTTCTATCCCATTTTTTCAATGTCCCTTGGACACTCAACCCACTGGGACCCCACATAAGCTTATGGATATCCTCATTAAAGTGTTTAAACCCTCGATTAAAAGGTTCTGGCCATTGCTCAACAGGCATATGAATAAAATGTTTGGTGGAAAAATTAGACAATAATAACCCCATGTAACGAGGATTATTAAAATCTCCTTTGGCTTCCAAATCCTTGATTTCAGCTAATATTTCAGGTTTAAACTTAGGTAATAGGACTTCATCCACAAATTTATTGTAAGCAGGAATGCTCATCATCATATTGGAGATTACTAGTCCTTTAAGATTATTCTGATATTTCAGAGCATATTCAACAGCCAGTAAACCACCCCAAGACTGCCCTAATAGGTAGAAGTTTGATTTGTCTAATTTTAAAGCTTTTCTAACTTGCTCTACTTCCTCGACAAATCTGGATGTCTCCCATAAGTTGGGTTCTGTAGGTTGGTCACTATAATAAGATCCCAACTGGTCGTAGTAGTAGTATTCAAATCCCTCTACTGGAAAGAAGCTATCAAAGCATTCAAATAATTCATGGGTTGCACCAGGACCTCCATGTAAAAGAAGTACTTTGATTGTGGGATTATTTCCAATCCTTTTAGTCCAGACTTTAAATTCACCAAATGCAGTCTGGATGGGTATCATTTTGATTCCACCTGTTAAAATATCTTCACGACCGGTGGTATCAAAGTAATCGCTTAGAGTTTTTTCAGATACCATTATTGAAATCACCTAGCTCATAATTGTTTTTTTTAAGCTTTGGATTAATAGGATATTTCTAAGATTTAATAATTTAATTTATTTAAAATTAAGTTAATTTTATTGTTAAGTTGAGTATTAAGTCGTTGCAATAGCTCTTTATTGTGAAGCAACGTAATAGTTCCAATCATCACAACACTAGAAAACTCATCAAGTATTTTATTCCAAGCCCTGAGTGCATGAGTAATACTGAACTTTCCTACCTCTGGTTTGAGCATGGAAAGCATAGCATCGACTTCTTCTCCAACTAAAGCCTTTCTTTCAAATACGAAATTCGTTAAAATGCTAGGAATATTTCTGGCAGTTTTACTATCAACTGTATATACTTTTATTGGTTCAGAATCTTCTAAGTTTCCGAACTCAATCATCCATAAATCATGGAAATCAGATTTGATTACGATTTTTTTCCCCTTCAGCTCATTATAACGTCTTCTAAAATATTCTCCGAGTGATTCTTCGGCTGTTGCTCTTGTTTTATCATTTGAGATAATCTTAATTGACGCATTTAAAACGAATTTAAAAATTCCTTGTAAATTTTCTTCTACAATTTTTTTGTCTTTCACGTCATTAATAAACGTCTCTAATCTCTCTTTTTCAAGAGGTTTAAAAGCATTGATAACGGAAGATAAGGTTGGAAGCCAGAGCATTGTCCCTAATGCCTCTCCTGCAAATCTTTGGCTTTGAGATTCTTTCTGTCTCCGAAGCTCCTCCTTCGTCTTCGTTTCAGGATATATACCGCGTCCTCTATTCATCAAATCAAGAGGATCAATAAGCGTTTTAAATTTCTTTAAAAGAAAAAAGAAACCAGGAACTAGAACGGGTCCGATGATCTCCAAGATTGTACCAATAGTAGAATAAAAATAATATTGTACTCCATTCATTTTGACAAACATCGTATCTACAATTGGCTTTCCAATCCCTATAAAGCTCTTGATGTTATCCAGCATTTTATTTGGATCGGGATCATATTCTAAATCCATTTCTTGAAGAACGTAATGACCATCATCTACCACTTGTAAATAACAACATGTTTCATTTAATTCATGATCAATTTTCAATATCCAATCTTTCATATAATTCCACATTGCTTGAGCATCTTTTAATGAAAAAAATGGACAATGTGGTGCAAAGCCTCCATGGGCTCTTAAGATTCTTACCGATTGATACATGAAATCATGATATTTTCGCGGCTCTTTTAAATAACCATATTCTTGGGTATTTTCATCTAATTCTTCACCGCCAAAGAAAGGAATTTTAAATTTTTTCGTTAATTCGGATGACAAATCTGCTAAGAAACCTTTTCTTTTCTTATACAAGTTTTTTAATTTTTTTACATGGTACTCGAAATCGCGTTCTGTCCCTTCAACGAAAATCTGTATAAAACCTTCAACTAATTGATTTTTTAATATGCTAAAAAGTTCTTCTCGCGTTTTTCCGGCAATAAACGCAATATAGGGCCATCTGAACATCATTAAATTGGAATAACCCATTTTTACTAATTTAATTGCTTCATCAAATAAAGGATCCAAGTCACCTGCTATTGAAAATACTTCATGATAACGATATTTCCGATATAACTTTACTTTTATTTTTGTAATCACTCCCATTGTTCCAGCCCCCCCTAAAAATAATCCCATCAAGTCCGGTCCAGGACCATGAGCAAAATTTGCTGATTGTTCTTCTTTGCTATATGCGAATGATCCTAATTTTAATAAATTTCCATTAGGTAATACGATTTCCATTCCAATAATTTGATTATCGCCAAGTCCATATTTTCCAGCATAATGACCAATACCACGAGTACCGCATACGTTTGCGATAACTTTAACTGTATGGGGACCACTTGGAACAACAACAACCATGTCACGATTAT
>JABXJV010000395.1 GCA_013375355.1 Candidatus Helarchaeota archaeon | reverse complement strand
CTCTTATCTTATTTTCAATCTCTTTCCAATCTTCCATCCCTGCTGTGCTATTGGTAGTAACCCTGATATGGCTGTCAAAATCAAGAAACATATCCTTTACAAGATCACCAAACCCATTCAATATTGAAAGGGTTATAATAAGACAGGAGACACCCAAAAAAATACCTATTATAGAAATAAGATTCCCTGTCTTTTTTATTCCAAGATACCTTTTCGCTACCGAAATTTCAAACTTCATTTGTTAAATAAATTCTGCAAATTTTTTTCAAAAAAAGTTGTACATCCGCCACCGCGGATCCGCCTACGGCGGAAAAAAATATTACTCATATCTTATAGCATCTGTCGGCAGAAGCTTTGATGCTCTCCATGCAGGATATACCGTTGCCATAATACAAAGAAAAAGAGCAGCAGAACCAATCAATAAAAAATCCCAAAATTCGATCGATACTGGAAGATAACTCACAAGATATATATCTTCGTTCAATGAGAAAAATTTATATTTATCCTGCAGCCAGCAAAGTGCAAAACCAATAGCAGACCCAATACCAACACCGAGACCTCCAATAATTATCCCCTCACAAAGAAAAATCTTCATAATACTATTCCGATTTGCACCCATCGATTTTAGTATTCCTATATCCCTTTTTTTCTCAACCACTATCATTATCAAGGTGCTTACCAGATTAAAAACTCCCACCAGAGCTATCATACTAAAAACCAAAAGCACAGGAAGGTTTAAAGTATCCATCCATCGGAATATCATATTATGTATATCAAACCAAGTCCGCGCATAATGTGGATAAAACAGCTTTGAGTTTATTTCATCGCAAACCTCATCAGCCATGTCTGTGTCTTTGATTCTCGCCGCTATTCCAGTTACAGAATCACCCAACATAAAAAGTTCCTGGGCAGATTTTAAAGGAATATAGGCATAAGTATCATCATATTCGTATAATCCTGTACTAAAAATCCCTTTAACTGTAAAAACTTTCAACACAGGCTGGCTAAAACCTTCCGAAAACCTCTGCGGACTCATAAGAACAACCACATCACCAATAGAAATATTCAACTTTTCAGCGATATGTGTTCCAACAATTATCCCAGGGAATTTTTCTCCATCCCTTCTCTGGAGTTCATATCTACCCTCTTTAATAATTCCCTGCACATCAACAACTTTAAAAAACTTCTTTTCATCAACCCCCTTTACAATAACTCCTTCCGCAGCGCCCCTCCCCTTCCTGAGAAGCGCCTCCCTTTCTATATAAGGAGAAACTCCGATTATTTCAGGGTTCTCTTTAACAATTTCTTCTATCATTCTATAATCTCTTGTCCCATCATTGTGATAGGTAACCACCTGTATCTGTGCCTCAAATCCGATTATCTTGGATTTATACTCCTCATCAAATCCATTAAGAATAGAAAGGGTAGTCACAAGCGCCCCAGTCCCGAGTATTAACCCTATTATCGAAAAATAGGTAATTAATGTAATAAACCCGATTTTTCTCTTCTGATAAAGATACCTTTTTGCTATGGATAATTCAAATTTCATAATAAAAGAATATATTTCCTTACTTTTTTGAAAAAAAGTAAGCAAAAAACTTTTAAATTATTCCTTATTCCCCCAGTACTGGGGGAATAAGGAATAGCATAATTTTTTATGTAATTTTTTTAAAAATTATATAATATAAACTTAGGCTTATTTTACATATTTATAAAATTATCTCATATACTTTCTTGCAAACACTATAATAAATAATGCCCATATAAAAGTACCAATAGCAGCTTCTGAAGCTGCAACCAATTGGAAATGTGGTTTTGGATGATAATCGCCATAACCCAAGGTTGTTATAGTAATAGTACTAAAATAAAGATTTTGGCAAAAACAATTGGCCCCCTTCCACTCCCTCAAAACACCAAAATAGTAAAGTAAAAAATAAAACAAAAAAGAACCATACACCTATAACTCGCAACCATTTTATTCCATAACCGCATAACAATTGGATAAAAATAAATTCAAAAAATCTTGTAAATATATTTTTCTGTTTCCTTTTTGCCTCCATTTCTCTATAAAAATATTCATCCGCTCCTGTTCTATCTCCTGATTCTTCACATTTTCTTTTAGCAATTCTGCAGGCTTCTTCTTGAGCACTTGGTTTGTCAAATTTTGTATCTTTGCAACTTAATTTTCCTTTTATTTCACTGCGATAAATATTAAAATCTCCGCCTATTTTGGCTTCATCTAAATAAAATCCTCCAACAATACTTGATTCATTAAC
This sequence comes from Candidatus Helarchaeota archaeon, assembly GCA_013375355.1. Next base: position 539 of record JABXJV010000395.1, on the reverse strand, counting down.
AATGTCAATACTTCCATTAATATTAGCTTTATTAAAAGCAACAAATCCATTGATATTGGTATTAAAAATTGAAATATTATTTATTTTAGCTTAACCAAACAATAACTCTCCACCTATATTTGAATTATCAATATAAATATTTTCAATAAATGTATTGTTAAAATACAAAGTATTATTTTTATAATTCAATGTATTATTATAAAATTCATTTCTAATATCATCAGGATCCCAACCGCTTTGTAATGCTTCATGAATAGCATTATTAAACTCAATATTTGTTTTTGTATCAACCTCCTTAATATGAACATAATATAACTTTGCACCATCAAAGTTAAAATCTGACTTACTTATTTTTTCTTTTACTTTCGCATTTTTCAGTCCATTTATTCTCTTGTATTCTTCACTTCTTCTATCTTCTGGAGATCTCACTGCTGGACCTTTCATATGAAGAATACAATATTCGGAATTTTCAAAAGCTTCTTCCTTACATTTACTCGTGTCTTTGAATTCATATTTACACATTTTAAAATATTATTTAT
>JABXJV010000394.1 GCA_013375355.1 Candidatus Helarchaeota archaeon | reverse complement strand
ATTATCGGAAATTCGGCTGCCGCTATCGGAGCAGTTGAAGCCATAAGAAAAAATGATAAATTATCAAAAATTACTATAATTTCCGAGGAATCCTATCCTGCATACTCAAGACCATTTATCAAAGATATATTGAGTGGAAAAGCCGATTTCAACAGAATCATTTACAGAAACGAACAATTTTATGAAAAGAAAAATATTAACACAATATTTGGCAAAAAAGCAGTCTCAATAAACCAGAATAAAAAAATTATTGCACTTGAAAATGGTAAAAATATAAAATATGATAAACTTCTAATTTCAACCGGGGGAAAGACAATAATCCCACCAATAAAGGGATTAAATAAAAAACAGATATTTCAGTTTATGAAATATGATGATGCAAAAAATATATATAATTTCATAAAAAAAGATTTAAAAAGAAAAAAGAAAATCAAGGCGGTAGTAATAGGTGGTGGACTGATAGGATTTAGCGCGGCATTAGGGCTTGAAAAATTAGGTGTACACGTCATTATTATTGAAATTCTTCCATACATATTAAGTAAAATCTTTGATAAAGATGGTTCGGAAATCGCTCGAAAAATTGCAAAATCAAAAAGCATAGAAATAATCACAAGCGATTCAGTGGTGTCTGTAAGCGGGAAAGGAAGTAATGTAAGCGGAATAACTTTGAAAAGTGGAAAAAGAATAAAATGTGATTCAGTGATTTTGGCAGCGGGGGTAACTCCTAATTTGGAAATTTGTGAAAAAACAAAATTAAAAACGAATTACGGAATAATAGTTGACAAATATTTAAAAACCAATATCACTGAAATATTTGCAGCAGGAGATGTAACTGAGGCTCCTGATGGACTGACTGGAAAAAATAACGTAGTAGCAATCTGGCCCAATGCATACAGGCAGGGCTACTTTGCTGGATTCAATATGATAAATATTAAGCGCCCATTTCCTGGAAGTTTTGTTATGAATTCAATTGACCTTTTTGATATACCTTCTATCTCTGGCGGACTTATAGACGCTCCTGACAAAGATTATGAAATATTATCAGAGAGAAACGATGACACTCTTAACTATAAGAAAATAATTTTCAACAAAAATAAAATTGTAGGGTATATCTTTATCAATGAAATCGACAAAGCAGGAATATTTTATGGCCTTATGATAAACAAAGTTAATGTAAAAAACTTCAAAAAACACCTATTAAGAAAAGATTTCGGATTTGTTTATACCGATAAAAAGTTGAGAAAAAAACTATTTGAAAACCCGGCATAAATTTAAGTTATTGTATAAATACGATGAACCATCAAAAAATTTTTGACAGAGGAATTAGAAATATATCTGGCTGTGGATTAGTTGGGATGATAAACAAAAACGGAGTAAAAGTCAGTGGTGAAATTATTAAAAAATCTGTCACACTTCTAAATGACAGAGGCAACGGTCTTGGTGCAGGATATGCCGCCTATGGAATCTATCCCAAATACAAAGACCTTTATGCATTTCACCTGATGTATGACAGCAAAAAAAGTCTCGATGAAACCGAGGAACATTTGAATAAAACCTGCATAATTGAACATCAAGAAATGATTCCCATAAATCCAAAAGTAATCAACAATTCTTATCCTATTCTAAAAAGATACTTTCTACAGCCAAAATTAAACATAGATGAAAGCCCTCATAAAACTGAAAAAGTTGAAGAAGATGAGCAGGTAGTAAAAATAGTAATGACTGTGAATGACCAGATTGATGGTGCGTATGTATTTTCGAGTGGGAAAAATATGGGCGCTTTCAAAGGAGTTGGCTTCCCATCAGAGATAGCAGACTTTT
>JABXJV010000043.1 GCA_013375355.1 Candidatus Helarchaeota archaeon | reverse complement strand
TTTAATCACCGACTCCAAGTGTGATTTAATGACAGAATCTCCAACTTCTTCAGGTATAATGTCTGAATGTTGCGTTTTGTCATGATAACGATAGACGAAAATATATCGCTTTCTATCCCCTTTTTCCAAACATTTAAGGAAATCCTTTGGAGTGCCATTTAAGTACACGCCATAGTTCCCCTTTCCTTTAAAAACTTCTTTTTCGGATTTATTGTATACCTCAATGGGAGGAAAACAATACACAAGAACCTTTCGAGAGATATTAGTTAATGTGGGTATCCAGGCTAAAGTAGGTTTACTTGATTCTCTAATTGAAAAACCAACTTTATATAAGACTTCTTCTAATAATGATTTATCTTTATAGCTTAGGCCATCAAGAATTAGAAGGATAAAATATTTGCTAGAAGTCTCGCCAAAGATTCTTTTAATTTCATACAGTGTTAAGTACTTTTGATTAGCATAAAAATCAGAAAAATTATTATACAACCAATCAGCGAACTTTTCATTGGTTGAAAAATATGCATCCCTTTGAGCCGAATTCATTTCCTCCTCAGAGTTAAGAAGTGGAATACATGTTTCTTCAAAAAAGTTAACCCAATCTTCAAAAGAATCTATTGCATCTATTTGTAATTTTTCTATACTATGACATACTTTATTTAATTTATCAAATTCATTATCAGGAAAAGATTTGAAAATCGTTCTTATTTCTTTTAATTCTGAAGATTTCAGAGGATACTCTGAATTAATTATTTTATCTTTTAGAATTCTAAACTCAGAAGGTAGGAGTCCGGAAGCGTAGCTCAGAATTTTATCGAGCGATGTTTTTGAAAAAAGAGATGAAATATAATTAGATAATTCAGTATCAAGGCTCTTAGGAAATTCTTCTTGTAGTAATAAACTGCTAGCGATTTCGAAAATCTTGGAAAAGGAATAATTTCTAGATAAAATCCGAGAACTTTCCAATAAAACTGGAAAAATATCTTCCACTTCGCCTCTGGGATAATTTCGCAAGAAAGCTAATCCGGTTATTACATAGCTTATTCTAGGATCATGAACTAAAAGTTCCTTCAGTGAACCATTAGCAAATTTTATCTCTTTGATTCGCTTTATTAATTTTTTCCAAACCTCTCAGGGAAGTCTTTCTGACTGATGTTTGCTAAGGAGAAAACTAAACTCGATTCTTCCCGTAAATCCAATTTAGTTGCTAAGATTAAGTCATTAGAGACACATGAAATAAGTAAATCGTTAGCAAAGCTACTTTGTTTAAAAGAAAAATTAATGGTATTAAGAAAGTCCTCTGAGAAATCTGTGATCTTCTCACCATAGTGTTTTTCTAATTTAGAGATTATTCCTTTAACTTCAAATAATACAAATTCTTTTGGATATTTATTAAATATTTCAATAAATTTTTCTTCCCTTTCATTATATATTATTTTAATGTCTTTATCTGGACTTACTTTGGCAGCAATAATTTGCTCACCAATAGCTTTGATATTATCTTTTTGCGAAAGGGGATTTTTATACTTCTTATCAAATATAAACTTGATGCTCATTTTTCTCCACTTGATTCTTTTTGGATCTTACTTTGAAGCTGTCTTTTACAAAAATCTAATACTTCTTCGATTGTAAGTTGACTTTTTCTCTGAAATTCCTTGACCAATTCATCCATAATTTTTTCTGCAAGAAAAAATAATACATCTTCTGTTTTGATGAGGATAGCTTCTTTATCTTCTAACTCTTCAGGCGGAACGATAACTTTTTCTTTCTCTTTTTCCGGTAGAAGGGTTTTCAACACCGATTCTAATTTCAATCCTAATGAACTTCTATTTTTTGTATCTAACACATTCTCCCTATATTCACGCAACATCTCTTGAATTTCTTTAACATTATTCTCTTCTAAAGAACTCTTAGCTGCATTAAATTTTTCTATTTGATCGTTAAGCTCTTTAAAGTGTTTAACAAACGAAAATATTTGAGAATTTATCTTATTTACAAATTCGGTTAGAAATGATGAGTAATTCTCGGGTTTAGGATAATTACATTTCTTAGGCAAATCTGTGATAAATTTTTCGAAC
>JABXJV010000393.1 GCA_013375355.1 Candidatus Helarchaeota archaeon | reverse complement strand
GGAGGATTTTAGAGAAAATGGATTATCTATAATGGGTTTTTTTATTTCGGAATCAAGTAAGTATGAGAAATTAGCTAAAAATTTAGAATTTTTCAAATTTATTAGTGAACTGCAGAAAAGAAACGAAATTGACATAATACTAATGAGAAAAATTGAGATTACAAACCTTTTTCTTTTAATATTGGATGTCAGATTTCCTACCCTCTAAAAATCAATAGTTAAACATATAATAATTTCATAATAAATTTATATGAAAATCTCTATTTAAAATTTAATATTTAAAAGAACTTAATTTTTTAATTCTATTGATTTTTTTGTATATTTATCTTCACATTAAAATATTGAATTCTTTTCTTATTTCATTAGAATAGGTCCCCTTATACTCCTTATTAAATCAGAGTTTGAATAATTGATGGGACATAAAATAATAAATTTATTAATCCTTTATACCATAATTTTCAATAACCAAAAATCTTGGAGTGATTAATTATTCCAAAGAAAGTGAAAAAAGGACGTAAACCAACTAAGAGTGAAAAAAAATTCAAAACAATTGATGATTTGCTACTTTCTGATATTGTTTCAAAGAAAAAACTACAAACATTAGTTGAGCTAGCTAATATTTCACGACAAAGTAGTGAATCTAAAGAATCGTTATGTTTTAAGATTATGTATGAATCAACTTATGGATTGGACGAAGTTTTAGACTTATGCTTTGATATAAAAGAATTAAGAAAAATTTGTCAGATGCTAGAATTAGATGTCAGTGATAAAAAAAAGCCAAATTTAATAGGAATGGTTGTAGAAACCCTACCTCCTAAAAAACGGAGAAAGATTGATACTGTTATTGAAGAAGATTTAGAGGAGGAATTCGACAGAGCTAAAATCTTCAATTTATTTATAGCTTATTATGATGGACGTTGCTTATTTTCTTATAATCCCGAACCATTAGGTGTCGGAGATTCACATCTCATTTCTTCTGCATTAAATGCAATTGGGCATCTTATACGACATATAACTAAAAGTGAGGAAAAGTTAAGAAATATTAATATGGGTGATAAAGAGCTCATTTTTGAATACGGTACTATGGATTTAACACCAACTAAGTCAGACATTGCACCTCATAGTAGATTAATCGGGGTATTATTAGTAAATAGAGAAACATCCCAAATGAAAAATTTTCTGAAAGACCTAATTAAAAAGTTCGAAAATAGATATAAAAAATACTTAATTCCTAAATGGGATGGAAATACAGACGTTTTTCTTTCAGCGTATGGGTTAGTTGATGAAGCTCTAAAATCGGCTGTAATATAGATATAGATTCATTAGATGTACTCAACATTTATAAACAAGTTTAGACCAAAATTAAAAAAGCATGTAAATTATTTAGGATGTGTTTAAAATGCCAAGGAAAAGAATCGTCGCTTTATACATTATATTTCTAATTCTGTTGTTTTTTTCGTTAATATTCTTCTATAATGCTTATGAGATAAATCAAGAAAACAAAGAAGCATTCCAATTCTATTTGATTTACTTTATAATAAGTATATTTTAATAAATATTTAGTAACATATCAACTTTTTAATATTTATTTTTCTTGATAATCTTCTAATAACTTTATTAATTTATCTCTCCTTTTAATATATTCCTCATTTTTATTTAGTTTTAATAGACTTACTAATATAAAAACTTCTCTTTGAATATCTGCTGAAAAATCTTTTATTGTTGTTTCAACCTCAATGTTTTCTTTTATTTTATTTTCTAAATCCCAGAATTCTGCAATTTGTTTCAAAACTGTCTTTTTTTTATCATCAGGGATATTTATTTGGTATGTGCTTAAGGCATCAACAATTTTTTTCAGCTTTGATTCAATAATAGAATGAATTTTTGTATCCTTAGTTTCTAAAAGATCAAAACGAAATTCTCTTGCAACAGCTTGATAAAATTTCATTACAATGTTTCCTACCATCTCCGTCCTAATAATTTCAATCAAACCTGCTCCTTCAAGTATTTTCATATGATGAAATACAGTTCCTGGATTAATTTTTAAAATTTCTGCCAATTCTTTTATTGTATATGGTTTTTTACTCAATAGGTCTAAAATTTTCCCCCTCCATTTATTGAAAACTATCTTTATTTTATCGGGGTCTCTTAAGACCATTACTTCTTTCATTTTTAAAACCATATCAAACGATTTTTATTGGTATATCCTCATCAGATTTTTCTAAACCAACCTTGGACGGTAAGGTAATTTTTAAATAAAGATGAAAATATGTAAGATTCATCAATGGAAAAACGAAAAATAGAATTATAATTGCTAATAGTATTAGCAGAGCAAATTCCAAATTAAATATTATCGGATTATCCGAAAATATTTGCAATAATGATACAATAGCCCACAATATGCTTTCAAAAATGGCAGTGATAAATATCATTGATTTATAATGTGTTTTAAATAAATTAAACGATTTGGTCAAAGCAGGAGTTGCATCTAAATTATTAAAAATAATAGCAGATATTGCTAAACAGAATATTGAATTAATTAAAATTGTTATACATAAACTTGCAAATGAAAATATTATGACTAAAATTTGATCAGGTGGAATAATATAATTACTAACCAATGAATAATTGAAAATTAAGAGGGGAGTTGTACAAATAAACGCTAGACCGGATATTATAATTCCTGCTATAATCAAAGCTTTTCCATTTCTTTTTATATAAAGTGTCATATTTTCTGCCCTCCCTTGTTCAATTTCTGAAACTTCATTACCAATTGCTTGAACTATTCCTTGCAGTAAGGAATAAAAAATTAAAAAGGAAAAAAACGTCAAAGTAAAAAGAAATAACCCTAAAATATCTGTGACATTCTGTAAAAATATATACATGATGAGAATTGCCGGAATAAAGGTAATTGATAACACTATGACAATTAAAAAAAAACTTAACCATCCCTTTCTAAAAGTTTGAACTCCCGCTTTTACACTTTTAATACCAAATCCCATTTTAAATCTCTCAACATAACTTTTATTTATTTTCTAAACCGAAATATTATATTTATTGTTCTTATTTTTAGATTAAGTTCTATTTTAATTTTTAGAATTATTTGAAAAAATTCAAACGAATTTAAAATAAATATAATTAATCAAACTCTTTTAAAATAATTTATAAATTGCTCTATCTTAATTCAAAAAACCACAATGAAAACTTTTAAATAACAGTACCATTCTTTTATACTTAGAATCGTTTGATAAATATCAAACGGACAAAAAAAGTTCAAATGAAAAAGAATTTAAAATTTTCATTAGAGGGTAAAAAATGAGAAAGATTTCCATCGTTCTGCTTGGTCTAATAGCAGGATTCGCACTTTTAGGTCTTTCTCCAGTAACAACAGTCAATGCTCAAGAGGGAAACCCACACATAGACTACTTGGTACTGTATTTAAGCGGGTTATCAATTGCTGTCGAAGGTTCCTCCCATAATGATTACGGTTTTTTTGGAAATATAACAGATTATTATGTTGCCATTGCAGGAAATAATATTGCCTTTGCTTGGGGTACTAGATTGAACCGACTTACTTTATCTGGTATAAGTACTTTAGCTCACGGTTGGTACATGCATCTTGGAATTTCAAAGTTTGCAGAACTAAGAGATTCACCATTTTACTATTTTACTGTTAACCAGTTAAAATCAGTTGGCTCCATTTTTCCAGGAGTATTAGAAGCTTATAATGATTCTAATAATAATGGGGTCTGTGATACATTTTTCAACAGAACCAATCCTTCAGATAATGCCTCAGAAGTCTTGTGGTATCTCCATCTAGAAGACTACGATTCTTATGAAATAATGAACCTTACTCCTACAAAAAGTCCGGCATGGCGACCCTATCAATCTGAAGAATATACATGGGGCATAAATTATACTGATGTAACAGTCCAAGTATATGATGCCCAAAATTGGGTTAATTGGGCGCTAAGATTCATGAATGGTACTGAAACTATGAGTTACTGCAATATATCGTATACTCTTAAATTTAGTTCAAATGGAGATACAGAATTATTTCAGAATCTCCATTTTGGTGAACTCACTGATACAGATCCAGATTACAATTGGACTGGCTTAGGTCTATCCGTACTCCAATTTGATGTTGCACAGACCCTCGATTTTGATATAAAAGTAAATGTAGATGCTAGGGACGAAAATGGTACTGTGCGAGTAGACCCAGAAAACAGTACAATTATGACAGATTTCACATTGGAATGTGGAACTAAGACATTAATGGAATTGGATTTAACCTCAAGTAAACCTACTTATATTTGGGACAAAACCACTCCATATAATGTTAGCGCTACAAGCTGTCCTTGGTTCACTGCCACTTATACGGGCTATGTTGAGGATAACACTTACTCTCATACTGCTGGCTGGACACGCGTTAGAGAATGGTTCCAACATAGAATTTGTTATAATAAATGGGATGGCGAAGAAATAGATCATGATCCCATATTCGGTATGGAATCACCACTGGCATTAATCTTTACGTTCAACTACAATCCTAAAGCTTGGGTGCCTTCCGCTATAATTGGTGGTTTGATTGCAATTGTAGCTGGAATAATGCTTATCGTTGCTGTTGTTAAACATAGAAGAGAAAAATAATTCAAACCTTTTTTTATTCTTTTTTTATTTAAATTTAATTAATATTTAGATTTTCAGAAAACTACAAAAAAAATAAATGTTTTTGAGATTTTGAACTGTATTCGGAATTTATATAAAATTATTTCAATAATTCTCTACACTAAAAGGGAATATTAATATTTCCAAGTCGAATTACAATTTAAATTCCTTGAAATAATAAACAACCCTCATTTTTTAGGTTTTTTTTATTAAACAAAATTTATTTATTACAAAAATAAGAAACTATTTATTCGACATAATTAGTATTCATACAAGTTTGGAAGGTTGAAGGGCAAAAATGTCAGAAAATTGTAAAGATTTGGAAAATAAGGCGAAAAAAATTACTGATAATCCTGTAGTTGCTAAAGAAACTTATTTACAAGTTGCTAGATGTTGGGAAAAGAAATATCAGAAAAAGAAGGCGGCAAAAGCCTACGAAAAAGTTGCGCAAATCGTATGTAATACCGCAGATCAATTTGAAGATCCTGAAGAAGCACAAAAATTCTATGAAGAAGCAATTGAATATTACAAAAAAATTGATAGACAAAAGGAAGTATCAAAATGTACTGTTATTATGGCTGAATCTTATATAACCGCTGCTAAAAAGCTACATAATACTAGGCAACGTATAATTTATGCAATTAAATACCTCCAAACTGCTAATAAAATTTATGAACAACTTCAAAATAAGGATAAAATTAATCAAAATTTACAGCTTATTGAGCTAATACAAAAAGAGATTGGTTTACCAAAGGAGGAAATAACCTCAATTTTGGAAGAATTTCCAGAATTACCGTTAATTCGTAAACCTGAAATTTTGGAAACCAGGGAATTTGAAGAATTAAAAAAGCAACGAGAAGAAAAAGGAAAATTAGATGATAAAGAACGAGAAAAAGCAAAGAAATTAGAAGAAAAAGAAAAAGTAAAAGAAGATATGCTTAAGAAGAAAGAATATTTAGAAAAAAAACAAGAATATGAAAAAGCTGTGGTGCAAAAATTAGTAAAAGAAGGAAAAAGTGCAGAAGAAATCAAACAATTTAAAAAGGAGCTTGCTGAATTAGAAGAGGAAGAAAAATCACAAATGGCAGCTTTAGATCAATTGATGAAAAAAAAGGAGGAGTAATTTGTCTCAAAAATGTAAAAACTTAGAGAGTCAGGCAAAGACTTTGTTGAAGGAAGATCCACTAAAAGCAAAGGATACCTATATCAATGCCGCAGAATGTTATAATAAAAATTTTAAAAAGAAAGATTATAAAAAAGTGATGATAAAAGCTATTAAAATTCTACAAGATTACTGTAAACCTCTTGATCCGTTCAAAGGAAGGGAATATATAGAAGAGGCAGCAAAATATTACGAAAAATTGGAACTTAAAGAAGAAAGTAATTCCATAATGATATCATTAGCAGATAAGTTTGCGGATTATGCTAAAAAAATTGAAAAAAGTAATTTAAATTTAGTTAATGCAATCAAATATTTTCTTTCTGCAGAGGAGTTATATCTAGAATATGGAATAGAGCAAAAATACCAAGATTGTACAATTTCTGCTTATAATATTTGTGCTCTCCTTGGAATCACATTAGAAAGAATTTTTCAATACTTTCAAAAAAAAGCTGAATAAATTTAACAAAATTTAATTTTAAAAATGACTTTATCAGTTACATGATTATTCACCGAAATCACGATCCATACCAATAAATTCGTTCATTTCTTTTTGCCTATAAAGTCTATGGGCACGAGTAAAGATTTCTTTAACTAAATCTAGCCGATTTTTCTCTAATAAATTAATAATTTTGGCAAGAAGAACTTCATTTTTATTCCACATTATCTTCTGTGCTTGCTCAATCCTCTGTTGATTAGTCTTTATTTTTCGATTTAGAACTTCAAGACGGAATACTTCATATTCTCCCCTATTAAATTCGTAAAAGAAAATTCGACTTAATTCATCAATTTCATGTTCTTCCATTTTTATTAATTCCTTAAAATTTCATTCTCTCTTTTTAAAAATTAAGAGCTTGGATAATTTTCCTTTTTTTATTGAGGGTTCCTCGAATTTATATAACCAGAATCGTTCGCAAAAATAACCTGCGATAAAAGTAATAGATAAGGTGAGAAAAAAGATTAGTGGGGAAATTCCTAGAAACCAACCTTTTAGATCTAACCCTAAACCACTTCTTATACTATGAGCACTTATTACAAGTGTTAAAAAAGTACCCAATGTAATAATAAATCCTGAAATTAAACCTCGTACTCGCGACCCGCTAAAAAAACCCGATATAAATGCAGGTAATATAAATATTAAACCAACAAAAAACATTAGAGCAGCCAAAATCATACCTATTGTTGCACCAAGTTCACTAATTAAAAAGGGCATTAATGGATGACCTATTGCTGCAAATATTAAAGGTCCTGGAAAGCTATTTAAAAAGGTTCTATTTAATACTGCAAAAAGTAAAACAACCAGAATACCTAATCCCAATAATATACCTAAAATCATTTTCCAATTTTCTCTACTAGTGACTTTTTTCTTGAGAATCTTATCAATTTCTTCATTAAAAATTTCAGATTTATCAAACATTGATGAATCTTCTGTTTCTATTTCTTTTTGGAAGATTTCATAAAAACGACCGAGAATTTTTAGTAATATAGATGCTAATAATTTGTCATGATCGCGACCATCAGCAACACAAACGACGATTAAGTTTGATGGTTCGTGTTTCATTATCGCCAGTTGTTCCCCCGTCTGTAATCGAATGGATTGTAGGGTGCTACCAAGAGCTTCGGATGCAAAATTTCCTATAGCTGAGATGAATCCCGTAAAAATTTGAGAATCTTCTTCTTTATCTAAATAAGTATGAAAAATTCTCTTAAAAACGCAAATTCCACCGATGAACATTAAGTATAACTTGTGAATCATCTCTATCCTTACAAACCTATTTTTTCTTTTATTGATTTTAGGACACTTTCTAATTTTCCTACTTTTTTATCTTGTTCTGGAAAGGAATAAAGGTATTTACGTTCCGCAATATAACCTGCACAGTATGAGACAGAAAGAGTGAGAAAGAATATAAGAGGTGATAAACTAAGAAACCAACCCTTTAAATCCACACCCAAGTTCGCTTTTATTTGAACTGTAGCTAATATTAATGTTAAGTAAGCTATAATTGTAATAATAATACCTGCAAATAACCCTCGATTACGATTACCACTTAAAAATCCTGCAAAAACAGATGGTATAAAGAATAATATTGCAACAAAAAACATAATTAGGGATAATATCGCTCCTATTGATGATCCAATAGAATTGAAGAATAATATGTATAATGGATCATAAACTATGGCTAAAAATAATGGTCCAGGTAAATATTGTAGAATTGTCCTGTTTAAAACCACAATAGTTAGCAAAGCTAGGAGCCCAAATCCTATTAATATGCCTACTCCCATTTTCCAATTTGCTCTGCTTGAAGCTTTATTTTTTAATATTAACTCTACTTCTTTATCAAATTTATCAGTTTTTCCAAGTAAGGATGCATCCATGATGTCAATTTCTCTTTTAAAAATTTGATAAAAACGATCTAAAATTTTTTTTAATAAGGAAGAAATGAGTTTCTCATGATCTCGACCATCAGCAATACAAATTCCAATCATTGTTGATTCATGTCTCATTATAGCAAGTTGTTCTCCAGTCTGTAAATGAATCGATTGTAACCCACTTCCAAGAGCTTCTGCGGCGAAACCTCCAATTGCGGTGAGAAAACCAGTAAACAATTGAGAGTCGGTCTTTATTGTTTCCAGACTAGTATAATAAATCTTTTCGAATACGCACACGCCGTTGTTATACATTATATATATTTTATCGATCATTTAAATTCACGAATTTTAAGGATATAAACTCCTTAATATTGGAATTAATTTAATTATTTATATGTAAAATTTCTATTAATTGTATAAATTTAGATTAAAACTTTACTTTAAAATTATTGGGAATTAACTAAAAAAGGAGTTAATTTGGATGGAAAAATATGGTGTTGTTATTATTGGAACCGGTGCAGGGCTAAACATTGTTAATACAGTACTTAGTAGAGGTCTAAGTTGTGCAATCATCGAAGATACCAAAGTTGGGGGTACATGCCTCACTCGGGGTTGCATACCTTCTAAAGTTCTTGTATATCCAGCAGATATAATTAGAGAAGCCCAACACGCCGAAAGAGTAGGTTTACAACTTAAATTAGAAAAATTTGATTGGAATATGATTGGAAAGCGAATGTGGTCTCAAATTGATGAGAGTATTAGGATGGAAAGAAGTTTATCAAAATCTCCTAGACTTTCATTTTATAAAGGGACTGGGGAATTTGTTAAAGATTATCAGATGAGAGTTAAATTAAAAGATGGAAGTTATTCGGAAACATTTGAGGGTGAAAAGTTCTTAATAGCCTCAGGTGCTCGGTCTTTTATTCCTCCCATTAAAGGAATAGAAGATATTGAATATATTACAAATAGAAACTTTTTTGGAGATAAATTTCCTAAAAAACCTTGGAAAAGTCTTATAATACTTGGAGGCGGTGTAGTAGCTGTCGAATTTGCACATATATTTTCAGCATTTGGTACAGATGTCACAATAATAGAAATGCTACCTCGTTTAGTATATACAGAAGAACCTGAAGTCAGTGCTTTTTTAGAAAAAAATCTGAAAAAATATATGAAAGTTCTCGTTAATAAAAAGGCTATTGAAACACGTGTTAAGAAAGGAGTTAAGATTGTAAAAATTGAGGATATGGAGACTGGGGAAAAGTCAGAAGTCGAAGCCGAAGAATTATTTGTCGCTACAGGTCGCCGTTCCAATGCTGATTTACTGAAAGTAGAAAAGACAGGTGTAAAAACAGATAAAAAAGGTTGGATTATAACAAATGAATATTTAGAAACATCCAAAAAGAATATTTGGTGCATTGGAGATGCAAATGGAAAATATCAATTTCGACACACAGCTAATTATGAATCAGAGATTGTAGAAACTAATATGTTTGCTGAAGGAGATAATCGTTTAAAAGTAGATTATTCTGCTGTCCCCTGGGCTATATTTACGTATCCCCAAATTGGACATGTAGGTATAACAGAGGCAGAAGCCATTGAAAAGGGTTATAAAATTTATGTTGCAAAAAAGAATTATTCAAGCGTGGCAAAGGGGTTTGCAATGGGATTACATAAAGGAGATATTGATGATGGGTTTGTAAAACTTGTCGTGGATCAATCTAGAACATTACTTGGTGCCCATATTATTGGTCCTCATGCTGCAGTGTTAGTTCAACCATTTGTCTATCTGATGAATGCAGGCTATATATGTGCTATAAGTCCAACACCAGAATCTGAACCAATACCCACATATTCACAAACTTGTCCTGAAGCAGGCTCATTTATGCCTATTTATCGTTCTCAAGTCATTCATCCATCTTTAAATGAAGTAGCTGGATGGGCTATCGGTTCGCTTCGTAGTGTAAATGTAGAACATGAACATGAGCACAACCACGATCATTAACTCAACATTCTAATTTTTTTTCATAAGTACTAACGAAACATTTTTTTTTCAATTATATGATTCTTCTTAGATTTGAACAAATTAAAAATATGAGTAAATGCCAAAAAATTAGGAAATAGATTAGAAATGAGAATCAAATATTACATCATTTCAATAATGCTTGGCTTGATTCACTTGATTGGTTATATTATTATCTTAAACCTTAAACAATGGACCGCTAGATCTTATTTTGTAATTGATTCAATATTTATAACATTTGGTTTTAGCATTTTAGGTATTTTAATATGGAAGGATATTGTGGATGAAAGACGTATTAGAAATGGTGAATCTCCCATAGGTGGAACTTATATTGAACATGGTCCATATGTTTTTATGCTCCCATTTATTACAATTTTCTCAATTTTCGTATATCCTGATACAATTTTCTTTAAAATAATAATTATTATCCTGTCCCTGCTTGTTGGAATTTGGGATCTTTCTCAAGATTACCGATCTAAATCATTACGTTAATATTAAGGACTCAATTTATTGGTATCAGAGGAATGTAAATGGATAACTTACTTTTTAACCCGCAAGAAGGAAAAACCATCTTAGAACCAGAGGGAAAAGGAGAAGGGTATTGGATTGGTGCATCTTCAATTTTTTATGATGAAGAATTCGAGAAATTCTATTTATACGTTAGAATTCGTAATCCTCGACCAAAAAAGGGAAAAGTATTGCCTAGTGACACTCACAGAGGCTATAAATGTCAAATTTTAGAGTCTTCGAATGGTACTGATTTTAAAGTAATTTGGGAAATGGGAAAAAAGGATATTAACGTAAAAAGCATCGAAGGAGCATCAATGATTAAAATTCAAGATGACTATCATCTATTTTTTTCATACGAATCCAATGCCATAATTCCTAGGTGGCAGATTAAAAAAATTATTGCAGAAGATCCCTCGAGTTTTGATTCAAATAAAATACAAAAGATTAAGTGGAATTTGCCCCGATTTCATAGACTTAGCATTAAAGATCCTATTGTAACGCTTTTTAATGATGAAATTCATCTTTATATCGATTATTTTCGATTTTGGAAAAAACCTTGGGGATCAAGCGGCCTCTTAACGAGCAAGGATGGAATTTCCTTTAAATGGAATGGTGATGTGTTCGTTAATTTAAAAGATTGTAAATGGGCCAGTTATATGACTAGATTAACGTCAATTTTTGAATCTAATAATCAATACTTTGGATTTTTTGATGGGACAGATCAAGAATCTGGTTTATGTGAAGAAAAATCAGGATTATTAACCGGATCTTCGCCAAAAAATCTAAAAATCCAAAGCTTGAAAGAACCAGCATATTATTCTGATTTTGGTAAAGGTTCTTGCCGTTACTTATTTGGAATAAAACATGAAAATGAATTGTGGGTTTATTATGAATTTACTGAAAAACAAGGGGAGCATGTATTAAAAATGATAAAATTAAAAGATTTATAAAATAAAAAAATAAAAAACAAATAACAAATCCTTCGGATTAATTTCCAATAATAATCTTTTTTTAGTGG
>JABXJV010000392.1 GCA_013375355.1 Candidatus Helarchaeota archaeon | reverse complement strand
TCTATTAAAGAAGAATTTTCTAATATCCTATTATTTTGGATGTATTTGGATAAGATTACACTTTGTGTCATATTTTCTCACTATCTCATTGGTATAATCAGTCGAACCACCGCTAACTATCATCCATTTCTAAGGCAAAAGTGCCTGAGCAATAACAGATTGAATTGTTTCCTCTATATATGTTTCTTCATTTCATGCAGTTTTTATGAGAATGTAAGATCTATTCACAAAAATAAAATCAAGCTCTTCAAAATTAAACTATACATCGCCATATTTAATAATTCAAAGCAATTTAGAAATACTACGAAAATTTCTAATGTCTTTTATGTTCGAATATAAAATCTCACTAAGTTTCTCTTTTGTTTTTCTATAGCTTAATCTCATTAAAACAATACACTTAACAAACAAAAAACTAATTAAATTTTCAACTGCATCAAATTGTCCCAGATATTGAACGTCTTTTCCATTTCTTCCAGTGAATCCCACCTTGAAACTATAAACTCCAGGATTTTTAATAGGATTTATTCCACAAAGATCCAACCATCGATAATTTCCCTTTCTTAGCCATTCTAAAATTTTCCAATTAACCGCATATGAAGCGTTTATCGTCCTTCCAAAATTGCTCGTTGCCCCTAATACTAAATACCCAGTATCTCCCATAGCGCTGCAAATACATGACGAACAAAGTTTCCCATTAGATTTACATACCATAATTTTCATTTTAAAATCATCTGGTAAATCTTTTTGAATTAATCTATGTTCATAAATACCTGTATGCGTAACAAATTTTTTTCTTTTATGCATTTCCCTGTAAATACTTATAAACATATCGTATAATTCAGTGCTGTTTCCTTCTAATATTTCCAGATCATTTTTCTCTGCACAACTCAAATGGTTACGCCACTTTCGATTCAATCCTTTACGTAAATTTTCAATTGAAGGACTCAAATCTACCAATAATGTCCTGTCGACTATTACTTTTGACCGCCATTTAAATCCCTCATTTATTAATGTCGAAGTAAATTTATCAGTATCGCCTTTAATTATTTTAGGTAATACCCTGAGAAAAAGGCGTCGCCCGCTCACATACTCATTTCGTAAAGCTTGAAC
>JABXJV010000391.1 GCA_013375355.1 Candidatus Helarchaeota archaeon | reverse complement strand
ATCGCTTGATATATGTCGATATTGGCTTCGCTCGTAGGTAGGGTCTGCATGTTTTCGGAATGCAAGAATCGATGGCGGGCCCGGAGGTATTCGTTATAAGTTTATAGCGGGTCTCTTATTTACTTAAATTTTCGTAGACACACTGGGGTTATAGTATGTACACGCACCATATCATATCCACTATTGAATGTTTGAGTAAATTAAGTATAAAAGTCTAGCCTAAGTGAGGTATCGCCCGCGCCAAGAGTCTACATCGACTCTGATGACTACGCGAGTGAGCGAAACCTGCAAATGTAGTTTAGAGAAAATTTTATATCACTGTATTATTAATTTTCGCTCGTAGGTTATATTTATTGGGTAAAAATTATCTTATATGGTTAGATATTTTAGGTTTCGAACGATTAGCTATTGATATTTCAAAAATAACTTCTCTCACAGAGAGAAAAATAAGGAATGATTTTATTAATATTATAAAAAATGTTATAAAAGAAATTGAAATAAGTGGAGAAATTAAGGGTAAGAATTATGGAGAGAGAGATGATTGGATATTAATCGCCAACTCTTTAGATTCAGTATTCAAAATCATATCCAAAGTTTTAAATCATAACACTCAATATAAAAATTATGAAAAAATACCTTTAGAAATAGTTATTGGAGATGGTGATTTTGATGAATGGGCAAAATTTAATGGACAAAATCTTGTCATAGAGAATTCGGCAATAAAATTTTTAAAAACAAATATTATAAATTATTATCATAAATGGTATAAATCTAATCATAATAATAGGTCTCCAAATTCATCTTATGTACTTCTTACAGAATCAGTTTTTCATGGATTAGAACCATTAGATAAAAATATTTGTGAAAAAATAAAAATTAAATATAATATATATAATAAAGAAGAAATTATTTTTTACATAGCTAATATAAATAAAATTAAAGAAAGAGGAAAAGTATTAGAATTTTTAGAACTAATTAATCAACCAGGTAATAAATTTTATGATAGGATTAACGAATTATATATACCTCCTAATGAATATGACGATATAAAAAAAGATCTTCAAAACAATCAACTCATATTTATTACTGGTACACCTGGATATGGGAAAACATACACTGCTGTTAGACTTCTATGGGAATATTTCATTAAAGGATATTACCCAATTTGGAGAGAAGGAACAGAAGAATCAGAAAGGAAAATTTTACGTAAAAATTTAGAAGAAATAGAAAAGAATTTAAAACCAAATCGCATTATCTATTTCGAAGATCCTTTTGGTAAAAGCAGATATGAAAGCAGAGAAAGTTTGGAAAGAAATATAGGTATAATAATAGATATTATTCAAAACATTCCTAATGTATATGTTATAATAACTTCAAGAGAAGAAGTTTTTAAAGCTTTTGAGGAAGAAAAGTTATCATTAAAACAAATTAAAAATTTTGAAAAAAAACTAAATATAAAAAAACCCTCTTATAATTATTATAAAAGGATTCAAATGCTATTTAGGTGGGCAACTGCGAAGGATTGCACATGGCTTACTTATGACAATTTATTTCATAATATTTCAAATATATTAGAAAATAAAACAAAATTACCGACTCCTTTAAGTATTCGAGATTTTGTAATTTCTTCGAGATATATAACAGATGAATTTAAATTACTGAAAAAATTAGAAGATAAATCGATAGAGACTTCTAAAAGTTTTGCTAAAGAAATTGAAAATTTTACAAATGATAAGTTGCTTTTTCTTACGTTTTTTTTTATTTGTACAGGTTCTTTACCTTATTCATTTATTAAAACGGAATATGAAAAATTTATAAAAAAACTCGATATAAAAGATCCTTGGGAATTTGATAGAATTCTTAATTGGTTTAAAGATGATAAAATTGTGATCATTGGCGATAAAATTCGATTTTCACACCCATCTTATTTTGACGCATTGGAGCACCTATTGGTTAAAGGAAAATGGCCGACAAGATTTAATAAAGAAATATTTAGTAAAATATTAGTTTATTTTTCAGAAGGATATATGGCAAAAAAAAGTTTTTTTTCGCCATTTTTTGATGTATTAGTATTTAGAGAATGGTATATTGAATGGATTTTTACTAAACTTCCATTATCTGTAAGGTTGGAATTGATTAATAATCTTATCCACAAAAATGCACTTGATTATTGGGACGGGTATCAATGGGGAACCATCTGCTCAGAATGTCTTAGAAAAGGAGAATGGATTAATACTTTTCATGACCCGTTTTTCAATGAGACTATTTGCCCCAGATGTGGTATAGTTATAAGGCCTTCTAGACACTTATCGCGTACAATGAATTAGAGTGTACTTTACATGCACTGAGAAACGCGCGCCACTAATATATGGTGAGCCTAATATTATTCGTAATAAATTCGTAGCGGGTCTATTTTTCAAAAAAAATAACAACCTTATTCTATTCTTTTAATAACCAATATCGCTCGATTAGTTCTATAATAGCTTCTCTATCAAGAAAGTAAACTGAACCTATTACTCCTTTAGGCATTTTTTCGACTATTTTCTCTTTTGCATTTTCTGTATATCGACCACTAATTGCAATTATAAACACAGATATATATCTAGGTTCTTTTGAACCAACTTCATAATAAGGCATAGAGAAAGCATCTTCCATTTGGCCCAGTATTTCATCAATCTCAGAGTTCACTTCACCACTTACATTTCCAGTTTTTGCTTGTAACCCATAATGCCTTAGTTGTCCAAATGGAGTTAATTCAGAAAAAGTAAAATCTTTCCCATACTCTTTTGTACCATGACGATATCTTACAGAAATAAAACCCATTCTTCTTAGTAAAGGAGCCAGGACTTCAGTACAAAATAATGGTTCATTCGTTTCGAATTCTTTTTTCCATGACATACCGGATAATGCTACTTCTGCTTCTTTGATAAGACTGTTAATTTGTTTCGCAGAACTAAATATACATTCTGTTAAATTTTGTGATGGTTCTATAGAAAATAACAGACTTAATCTCTTCCAGTCGTCTTCTAATTCAATACTACCTACATCAATATCATCTATATATTCAGCCTGTTTTCTTATAGCATCTAAAAACGTAGCAAGACCCCATCTACCTTCCCAATATTTGTTGGGTGTATGACAAAAAAATTTCAAACAAACTCCATCTCCATCTTTAGATATGTGGAGCTCATGAAATAGATAAGTACCAAAGCCGTCAGTACTGTGAACTTGAATTATTAGGTTGTCCGGAAAATCAATTGTTTGTATATCTTCCAACTCGCTCAGACTAGCTTCAGTAATTATAAAAGCGCCATTGTAATCCAATATTTCTAACTCTTTCCCATTCACTAATACTGCTTTGAGCTCATCTTCCTCCATTATAATTTCAAACATTTTAAATCACATCTAACTGTCGCTCATATTTGGGAATTTATCTTCCTCTTACACGGGTTAAAAATATGCAATGGCCTATTTTAGCTGATCAGCTGTGTCAGCAATTCAGCATTCTAACTTCCTGGCAAGGTTTGAAAATCTCCTCACATCTGTGCTCGTCATACCTAGCCGAAAACTTATTTGTTGGTGTTTGTATCATTGTGGTAGTTGAAGGTGATTATTATCGGCTGGAGTAGACGCTGTACGTAGGCGAATGACCTTACTAAAAAACAGAATAATTAGATTGCAATCTCTTGGGGTTCGCTTTTCACCGAAGTTCTTAAACGAATGCCAATCAAATTCTCTAATCCTAAGGCCCCATAGGTATTTTTCAATTCTTTCAACATTATCATTCATCGAGAAGCTTTTAGAGGTATCATTATGTTATGATATTGAAGTAGAGACCGAAGCTGACGTTAAAGCATTATTAAATGGAAAGGCGATAGCTTTTGAGATAAAATCGCTATACTCCTTCGCAGCTGATTACAATAGAATAGTATCTTATTGGACACAAAAATTCTATGATGATATTCTTGATAGGTTTGGATACTTCGCCAAGGTCGTGTTCCAACCTTCATCAGTACACGGATTACAACCCTACGTAATAGAACGTCGCAAAGTATCAACAACACACCAGGTGAGCTTCGGAGTTTTATATTTTTCCTTGGATATTTTTCATAAACAAACAATGCTTAGGACAAAGAATGCTTTGAGCAAAGGCTATAGTCAGTTAAAGAAAATAACTTCAAAGTACAAAGTCGCAGTAGTTGATATTAGGTATGAGAAAATTAATGAGTTTGAAGCATATCAAAATGTCTTGAATAGACTAAAGACTAAAAAATATGGGGATTTAAGTGGTGTTATTTTAATTACTTTTGAGACAGGAACAAATCAAATTACTGCTGGATTGAAATTAATCTTTATACCAAATCCTCAAGCTGAAAATCCAATATATGAGACATTCTTTTTCAAGAAACCGAAACAGGTTCTATCGTACAGTAAACATTATTTATTGGAAATTCCCTCTCTTATCCGTTATCGTAAACCTGGATTACAAGATTGGTTAAATATCGAACCCGGTTATATTATCACCTACAAGGGAGAGGAGTACGGAACACTATTCATCAATAAATAGATAATATCATTTACCATTAGTTAATATTCGTTTAATATGTTCTGGAATTTCAGAATGAAACTCAAACTCTACGTTAACAAATTTTCCAATAATTCTAGTTAAAATGCGACTTAACTCACCATTCAATTCCTTTAAACCTAGTTTACACTTTCTACAATATGCCGGTCCCTCGCATTCTTCCCTTATGTTTTCATCACTTTTATAGCATCCACCTCTATGGACAATACAATTTCGATGTTGGTAAATCACATCGATAATATCTTTTTCTGCATCATCCAGTGTCTTAATTGGATGCCCTACCCAATTCATTAGGTCACGTACCTTGTCTTTTGCTTTTTTATAATTTATTTGTGATACATTTGTCCTTATTTTATCTTCTATCGTTGAGGTCATTTCAAAATGATTTTTATCGTTTAAGATAGTCTGAATATATGTGGTAATTTTTTGAATATCATGCTTAGTAAGTAATTTTCCATTTGTGGTTCTTCTTTGAGAATATTCATCAGCTATAAATTCTAAAGCTGACCATCGCTTAAGTATTCTAAATTTTTCTTCATTTTCATATAAAGCTTCATTTTCGTATTTTAAAGCTAATTTTAATAAATGATTTTCATCTACATTCTGTAAAATTCTTTTTGTAACTTCTTCTATTCCTTTTGGTATCATGTATGTTGGTTTATAATATGGAAAATATATCGTGGGATGAATTCTTTTAATACCGTTTAATACTCCCTCTACAACCCATCCACCTATTTCTATTGAGGAGTTTGTCAAATTACTTACACATAATAAAACATTTTCTGCATAATTTTTTGTTTTATCATATACTTCTTTTTCTGTTTCAGCCTCTATTTCTTGAAATATAAGTAAACCTGTTGGATTTTTTTCAGAATATAATTTTCTAAAATATTCTTTCATTTCTTCGTAAATTTCTTCGGAAAGTCGTGATGCAGGCAGTCCTGATTTATAAAATAATCTGTCGATGACCTCTAAAAAATCATTACAAGACCACCCATTGAACGGTATTAATGTAACACTTTCATCAATTTTCAAAGGTTCTAATATTTTACAATGACGCAATATATAGTATATGTTCCATGATTTAACAATCTGTTTTGCTAAATCTTCATGAAACCTTCTTTGTATGAGATCTAATGCCTCATTTTTTACATCTTCATCATCCATTAAGATTTTAGAGGGTCCATATTTTTCCAATAATTCTTCAAGTACATCTGGAATATATTTTGTAGTAAATTTGGCTCTATCAATAATTTTTATTTTTGATGTATCAACTCCAACTTCTTCAAGCATTTTTTTGAATATTAATTCGTTTCTCTCTGCAATCTGATAAAGTTTATCAGAAAGATCCCTTTTCTCTTTCTCACTGAATTTTTTCATTTTGTTTTTCATAGATCTCCCCCTTATTTTGATTTATTCCTTAGTCTGTTCGTTGACATCTTTTTTTGAACGTGCAGTGCAATAAATACTTGAGTTCCAAGGTTTATAATTGAAGCGATATTAGAACAATTTTACTTGATCAAACGCGCTCGCCGTTTACCTGTGCTGTACTCGACTGAGCCTTACTTCCACTGTTTCCATGACGTTTCGCTCACCTCTTCGGCTTCTGACCACTCACAGGACTGTAGTAAACGTTTACGGTCTAAAACCAACACAGACGCTTAAACGATATCTCAGACTTTCCGCTACATCGCCTTAGGAGGTGAGCTACACTATGAAAACAGTTAATGAAATTAGATTTCTTTTAAATACAACAAATATATTTAATCGGGATAAATTATGCTTGGTATACCTAGACATATTTGGAATCGCCTCGATAAAACATCAGAGAAGACAATCGAGATTAATTTTTTATCTGAAATAGTACGCTCATTGTCCCCTCGTTTCATCGTTACAATAATTGGGCCAAGTAGAACTATAGAGAGTGAACTTGGATTTGACGCTATAATGGCGGGTCTGCCACTTGGTTTCACAATCGCATTTCAATTTAAGAGCCCATCTATGAGGTCGGATGGTCACCCGAGATTTACTTTGAATGTGGCGCAGTTACAAGTTTTATTAGGTAGGTTCAACCCAAGTGAGGCTTACTATGTTTTAACTCCATTTACAAGGACAATGGATTTTATTCGAGCACATCGCAATGGAGATTTTACTCGCCATTCAACCTTGATTGATGTTTACAATATACCATTTGGAGGAAAACAAACTCAAAAGACTCGTACAATTAAATATATTTCTCGGAACAATATTGAAATAACTGATCCTTGGAAGTATGAAAAAGTTGAAAAAGTCTTTTTATTTGAAGATATTATTTCGTCTATTTTGGAAGAACGTATAGGTAAAAAAGTTCCTGTCGAACTAGATATAATAAAATCTTATGATGAGGAAAGAAAGTACGGAGGTCAGAATTATTACTTGCATTTTACCAGGAGAGGTTAGGTTATGTATGAATGGTTTATATCCGAAGAGAATTTTTTAAAATGGTTAGAATTAAATCTTAAGTTTTTAGAATATGAAGATTGGCGTGGCCCAGATCCTAAAGTTACCACACATCCAGAAATGTTCAAACAATATTCAGAGAAGAACATTTTTCCACCTGATTTTAAGTTATATCTAAAAACTAACAATTCATATATTTGTTGGGTGGATGTTAAATGGACTCAATCAGTCAAAGATAGAAAATATAATCTTAATGATAAACATGCTTTAGATTACCGTCTCATTAATAGAAAAACAACATTGCCGATTTATATTGCAGTTTTTGAAAATGATAATCTTGAATATCCTTCATGGTGGGCACATCTAAATTTTGATGATCCAAAATTCAATAATCGTAAAATAAAATTAACTGAAGGAGAAACTTTTAAGGATGAATTAATGAAGAATATTATTTAACTTTCTTTCGGAATAATCGGAAAATTTACACACTCGTAACCTATTTTCTTCTTCCATTCAATTTAAATTCATGGTCTCAAAGATCTTAACCAATCCTGGAATATTGAAGCAATTATACATTCCAGAGAAAGTTATACACAGAGAGAAGGAGTTCTCTCAACTTGTAAAATCCATAAGTTTAGTAAATACGTTTGTACACGGACCGATTGGTTCTGGCAAAATCCTTCTCTTAAAGCGTGTCATCCTGAATCACAACGAAACAAAGAAGGATAAAATAATCTACATGGATTGTTCTCTATATCAGACGACAAATGCAATCTTTCATGAGACCCTCAGAGCCTTGAACAGGGTAGTAGTGAGTAAGAGCAACTACGAATTGACAAAGAGACTGAGGGTGAGACTAAGGCACCTTGACTATCGAATGATACTTTGTTTGGACCATTTCGAACGTCTGAAAGAGGTTGAGACTATCAACAGAATTTTGAGTTTGGGGCTCGGTTTAATTATTGTAGCGGAAAGCTTCGATGCATACAGGAGATTGAACCTAGAGGCAAAGTCAAACGTCGCTAATATCATCAAGATCCCGAGTTATACGATAGACCAAACCTTCGACATCCTGAAGGAACGGGCGGAACAAGCTTTCGAAAAATACACATACTCGAACCTACGATCTCTTGCTGATGAAGCCCGTAGTCCAATAAACGATATTAAAAGTATCGGATAATTTACTTAATTACATTATCCGATACATTTTTATATCGGTTAATTCGCAGAGGGTGATGCGATGTCTCTCGTAAACGAGCGGATTCACCGACGGATAATCGAGAAAAAGAAAAGGTTAGAAGAACATCGACCCCTCTCCCCCGCGATGGTGGCGAGGCTGAAGGATGAGCTGATGATAGAGTACACCTACGACTCGAACGCCATAGAGGGCAACACCCT
>JABXJV010000390.1 GCA_013375355.1 Candidatus Helarchaeota archaeon | reverse complement strand
TGTAATATTTATCAAAATGTATTTAAGTTTTCTTTGCTACTTTCTTTTTCAAAAGAAACCCAGTTGCGTGCAAAAGTAGAATTTTAAGATTTAACCTAAAGAGAAAAATTATGGAGGAAAGAGTTTATACATATTCAAAGTTCTGTGGATTGTTAGGATATCCGATAAAACATACTCTTTCCCCTTTAATGCATAATCTCTCATTTGATTATCATTCGATAGACTGGGTTTATCTTCCATTCGAGGTTGAGCCGGATGACTTTGAGAAGGCGGTGGTTGGATTAAAAGCGGCTGGTGCTGTTGGATTTAATGTTACTATGCCTTTCAAGGAATTGGTTATAAAACTTCTCGATGATGTCGATGATGAAGTAAAAAAGATGGGTGCAGTTAATACCGTGAAAATAATCAATGGAAAGATGATTGGATACAATACCGACCACAGAGGTTTCTTCAGGACATTTGAAATATACAGAGATGATATTGAAGGTGAGAAGGTTTTAATTTTTGGTGCTGGGGGAGCAGCGAAGGCGGTGTTGTATTCACTTCTTCATAGATTTGAACCGGAATCTATTTTAATTCTTGATATTTTAGAGGATAAAATAGATAATCTGCGAATGCTTATTAAATCATGGAACGTAAAATCTGTAAACATTTCGTTTGATTTACTTAATAGATTAAATGACCTTGAGGAAAGAATAAAGAAATCAAAACTTATCATCAATGCAACGCCAGTCGGTATGACACCAAATATTCAAAATTCCATTATTGATAATGAAAATAATTTTCGTAATGAGCATATAATTTATGACCTTGTTTATAATCCATTAAAGACAGCCCTTCAGAAAAAGGCAGAAAAGATGGGTGCAGTTGCTATTGGAGGGCTTGATATGCTTATATATCAGGGGGCAGAAGCCTTTAAAATCTGGACTGGAAAGGATATGCCTGTAGAAAAGGTTAAAGAAAAATTGGAATCGGCTTTGAAATAAATGTATTATTAAAATGTATGATAAAAAATGGGAATTTTTATCATTTCTGTGGGAAAAAAGTG
>JABXJV010000042.1 GCA_013375355.1 Candidatus Helarchaeota archaeon | reverse complement strand
TCAAACCAGGATATGATCGCACCACCCATTCCATCACTACAAGGTTTAGGATATTGTTGGGAATTTGTTTCAGTGCATATAGGGGTACCATTATCCCCCCATTCTAAACCTGCTTGAATTTCAATCTCTATATTTTTTTCATAAGGGATTATTGAAAAAATATAATTATTTAATGGCAAATTATTCGAAGAAAAATGGGTTGGTGAAAAATAATAAATTAAAAAGAATCCTAAAGAAGAAATTATTAATACAATAGTCAAAATCCTTCCGAACCTATATTTTTTCATACAAATTTCTCCGTTTATTTCTCAAAGCGATTTATTTAAAATGTCTATAACTTGTTTCATTTTAAATTTATATAAAATAATATAGTCCGATTATTCCATTACCTTTATGGAGTCCGATTATTCCTTCAAAAAAAAGTGATTTATTCAAGAAGAAAATCATTTAATAATTTATTAAAAAGACAATATGTTGGATAATTTGTAATTAGAAAAATAGGATAATTTAAAATTAAATAATTAATAATACAAATATCCGTGCTAATAATTTCTAAGAGTTTAATTAGATTGGAAGATAAATTCAGGATTTTAGAGGAAGAATTGGAGAACATACGGAAACGTTTAACTAAAAAATTATATGATCAAATTAAAGAAACTAAAAAATTTCAAAAAAAAGTGGATGATTTAAACAATCTTTTAAATAAAAAAGATAAGGAAATAAAAGAATATAAAAGCGAAATAAATACACTTCGAGATGCATTTGATCTTTTAATATCAGATTGGATAGAGGAATTAGAAAAACGGGGAATAAGTCAAGAAGAAATTTTAGCCCAGAGAAAATCATTTGAAAAAGTTATGTATTGGAAACATGGTGAAAAATACTGAATTTTTCAATTTAATGAATTATTATAAGTTTTCAGATAATTTTAGAATATTTTGAAGGGTTTTAATTAATCCCTTTTCTTTAATTTTTGAACGAAGCCAATCGAGGTTAATATTTTTGGATCGACGATATACATTAATGAAATCTAATACATCATTAATTTCTAAAAGTTCTGAATCGGGAATATCTGAAATGTTGCCTATATAAAGAATTTTACCATATAATATCTGTTCCACAGGAGCAATAAGGAGCTTCATACCTTTATATGATTCAGATTTTCCTTGAGATAATACTTCAAATTCATCAAGATTCTTTGCAATCTTTAGATCAATTCTCAGAATTGATTTTTTATCAAAAATAGAAATATGTGTTCTTTCTTTAATAGCTATTTGGATCTGTTCATCAAAAACATCAAAATCCACTTTTTTAAGTTCATTTAAGAACTTATGTAATTTTTGATGATTGTCTTCAACAATTAAGTCTAAATCCATCGTAGTTCGAGGTTTGCCCCGAAAAATTGCTGCAAAACCGCCCACAATAACATATTTCAAATTTGACCTATTTAATGATGTTACGATGCGTTTAATGAAATCCTCAAATTCCATAGTAACCCCTACTCTTACGGGAACTTTTCATATTTTCATAAAATTTGGCCAAATCACGCATTTTTTTAGAAATTTCTTTCTCATCTGCTTCAGGAAAGTCATTTTTTAACCCTTCACGCATCAAATCAAGCATTATATGAATCAAACGATCTGTAATATCTAAAGGATGCAGACCTTTTGCAAAGAGATAATTTATATGGGCTTCATCTTTTTGAAATTTTTCTTTTCTTCGACTAAATAAATCAGAATTCAATCTTCTTGCACATTTAATCTATTAAATTAGTAATTATTGATTTGATTAAAATTCTCTCAATTAATATTAGATATATCTTCTATTTATGTTTTTCAAATTAAATTGTGAGATTTTTTTTGAGTTTTATAAAATTAATCCATCCCAAGGTTGCCAAGTTGAACATAAATGTCCATTGGGATGAAAAATAAGTTCATAGATAATATTTTTTTTAAGATCTGTTTGTTTCCTTAATTCAATAAAAGAAAGATCAGCTTCTTCAAAAACTACATCAATGCCTCTATTTCTAGGTTTTCTATAGTGAAAAACTTCTACGTAATAATAATATCCCATGACTTGCTTAATAAATTTAAAATCTGGATGATAATTATATTCATTTTGATAAATTTCTTGCAGTAATGGTACAAGTGGAACAAAATAATCTTGACAAAATTGGGTAATACGATTTTTAAGATGGGTTTTATGATCAAACTGCATTAATTGTCGAAAAACAACATTTTCAACACCCATAGAAGCCGCCCAATCCAAATATTTTACAATCTCTTGAATATTATCAACATATCCACTTAAAAGGACGCAAGACAAACGAGGTCTAATACCTCCCATTTTAGCCCTAATGACAATCTCCCTTAATTTTTCATTGCTAAAAAATTCATCCAAATCCATAATCTGATGATTAATATTTTCATTATAATGAGCTCGACTTAAGTTTAAATGAGACAATTTTGCATGAACTAAAAGGTCTATTACTTGTAGGTTAGTTTCGTTATTTACATCTAATAAACCTGAACCATTCGTTGTCATTGTGCGTTTACGCATATTAGAATTTATAATACAATCAAGAATACTGCAAAGTCGAATATCCTTACTTGGTTCACCACCAGTAATTGATATACTCGGATTGAGCTGCTTGGTTGCGTTCAATGTTTTCTCCAATAGTTTGAAATATTCTTTATCATCGGAAATAATGGTTTTCTGTGATTCTAAAGATCTTCCACGACTTAAAGGTCGTAGCTGTTCTACGCAAAAAGAACAATTTCCATTACATTCTTGCCCTGAATATATCGAGAGATTAACATTTGAATAAACTTTGTAAGTTTTACCTTTAACATCCCAATTTATCAAGGATTTAGTGGTGCTATTTGTTTTCAAGTCAAAAATTGTCTGTTTGAATTGCCGAAATTCCGGTTTTAAATAGTTATATTTTTGACTTGTAATCATTTTTTCTCTCTCAAGGAAGTTCTTTCATTGCCTCTGACCTTGTAATTAAGCCGTTACCGAAAGATTTTCCGTCAGGATTGAACAAAGTAAAGTTATATCCTACAAGAAATGGTTTTTCTGCCAAGTTGTTATTTTTATTTTTACCATATGCTTGAAGGAAAAAAATATTTGAATACGGTTCTAATGCATAATGTGATAATTGTTCTAGAATTAGTTTGTCATAATTATTTTTTATACTATTACGACGTCTAACATTTAAAATAACTTTGAAGTCCCCAGCTGCCTTAAGGCCTTCGATAACATCGACAATTATTCTAGCTTTTTCAAAAAGAAGTGTATCATGTTCAAATAGATGATGATTTAAGCTTAATTTAATAGTTAATTGCTCTCCAAATTTTAAAAAATAGTCTTTAAGAGATATTTTTGAATTGTTAATGTCAATTTGATCGTTTTTATATTTAAAGGGGAACAATACACCATTAGTACAAAGAACAATACGATGACATCTTCCTGTTTCACGGCATCGCTTGACCATCCATAGCAAGCTGGGATGAAGTGTAGGTTCACCCCCCTCAAATTGAACTTCGAATATTCCTTCTTTAGGAAGTAAATCCAAAAAAATTTCTCGGGATAAATAAGATTTTTTTCCAGGTTTTGAATATGTACTACACCAAGGGCAGGCCCGATTACAATCTGTTGTGATTGCAAAATAATAACGATGAGGACGACCTTCATAAGGATAATCATGATGTGTTATAATTGTCAATTATTCACCATTATTACTTAAAATATTTCTCGAATCTTATCTAAAAACTTTTTATTTTTTCTTTTTTTGCATTTTATCCATTACTTCAGTAAAAATCTTTTCTTTCGATATTACGTCGCTAGTGAGTAATCCATTTTTAACTTTATCTTGCATTTCATCGATAAATTTTCGATAACCAATTTTTTTAATCCTTTTTAGATTTTCAATATTCCAGTTATTGTAACGTCTGCTTATCAAGTTTAACATACCTGCTTTATTCATCAAAGGATTTTCGAGGTCTTTATCACTTGGAGGGCATGGCATTTCATCACATTCAGCACATGTTAGATATCCTTTTTCTTTTGTACATGCCTTCATTGGGCACATCGGATTTCCTCCTCCACCTAAACAACCTAGACATTTTGGATTTTTACCGATTTTTTTTAATATTTTTAGGAATGTTCTAATTTGTTTTTGAGTAGCCCCTAAAAATACGGGACCTACATCTGGTAAATTGAAACCATCAAGGATATTGTATAGTTCTGACGCTAATATTTTACCTTTTCCCAAGAATGAATCACAAGCCCCACAATAAATTCCACATGGACCAATTAGATGAGTTTCTTCATTACTAATTTTATCTTTTTCCATTAAATCACCAGTAAAATTATTGTCTTCCAACATTTAATATAATTAAACTTTTATTCTTATCGCTTTTCCCCTAATATTTTTCTAACGTCAATTTAATTAATACTAAAGGTTAATCAATTAAAAATAAATAAAAAAAAGTGTATTAAAAAAAGATTAAAAGTAAAATATTATTTTCTAATATTTTTTTCTACCGTAGGAACTTCTCTTGTCGCCCCTATAGGGTCTTCTTTTGAATTGGCCGCCTCTACCTTGAGAAAACCTACCACCGCCACCACCATATTCTCGGCGGAATTTTCGTGGTTGTTCGTATTCTCTATTAGAGAGGTTATTTTCTGTATTAACTTCATTCAGTTCTTCGTCACTAATTTCTTCGAAACTTCCATATTTTCCTATATTAAGCCTTAAAGAACCTTTAAACACCGTCGTATACACATTGATCAGTTTTAAATTTTTGTCAATTTCAACTTTATCAATATCATCATTCCATAAAGTTAAAAGTATACTTGCCGTTTCATCGCCTACCAAAGCTTCAGTAACTTTGAAAGTTTCCCCAGTTTTCCTTGAAATAACTTCTCTTTCTTCATTTTTCGAATTACATCTAACTTTTATATTAATGCCTCTTAATCCAGGCTTTAACTCGTCAACAATTATAAATTCTTCGGTTTCACTCATTTTTAAATCATCTATTTAAACAAATCAAGTCTTAAAATTAGAAAAAAACTATATGAACTCGTCGTTGCTTTCAAGAATTTTTCTATTTGAGAAATTAATACGTTCACATATTTATAAAGATTCTTAACATTTACACTAATAAAACAAAGATTAAAAAAATCGTGACAAGTATTATTTGATATTTCTTTTAATTTATTCATAAAAGAGCGGTATATCGGCTGAGAAAGGTATAACTTTGCTGCTAGGTCTTCTTTCCCCTAAATGAGGGTCTATTATAATATTTAAAGAGATTTTTTCTCCCATTACTTCAAAAATTGCCTCTTTCAAATCTTCCATGGAAGGTTGTTGCACTCCACTAGCAAATTTAACTTTAAGTTCACAAGCACCCTTAGAATCTTGATGAAATGTGAACTGAATAATAGGAAAAGGTTTTAAAACTGCTGAAATATCTGCATTATTAACTATTTTTTTATCTGCCGTAAAGAATTGAACTGGTTCACGTCCTTCGAGATCGAAGATTCGAGGCATGGGATCGCCACAAGGACAAATTTCAAAATTCAATTTTCCGTAATCGCCAGTTCTATATCTAATTAAGGGAAAATAGGGATTTCTACCACCAGTTACTGTAATTTCCCCAACTTCTTCAGGCTTACAAGCATTTCCAGCTTTATCAAGAATTTCTATTTCTATATCATATGATAAAACATGATATCCATGCCCCAATCTGCATTTATAGCCAATTGGACCTGTTTCTGTTAAAGAATACCAATCTATAACAGGAGCTTGAAAAGCTTCTTCAAGTCTTTTTCTAACACCATCAGAAAGAGCAACTGCAGTCGTAATTAAGGCTTTAGGCCGAATTGGTGAATATTCAATTTGATCACCAAGATGTGCTAACTTTGAAAAGGATAGGGGATCTCCGGTTAAAATTTCTGGTTTTACATCAGAAAGAAAGCGATAACCATCAAATGCATCTCTCCAATCTTCCTCGTTTAGATTAATTTTTAAAAATATAGTATTATTTAAAGATTTTAATATACAAGGAAATGTTATTGTATATTTTTGGAATCCTACTAATGCAATTCCCACCTTTTCTGGTAAAAATTCTGGCTCAATTCCCCAAAAGGAAAGAGCTCGTAATAATAAATTACAATATGCAGCTACACTAATAGGATGCTGAGGTACACTAACTGGTTCCCCGGTTGTGCCCGCTGTGTTATAAACAATTAATCCAGAATAATCCAAATCATCTGGAACAAGTTTCCAAGGGAATGAGGCAAGAATGGAGCGATCAGTAGTTGGGAAATCAGTCAATTTATTTGATTTTGGAATATCGGATTCTTTAATATACTGTATATGTCGTTTAGCATAGTTTAACAATTTAGGAATATTATCTTTTAGATAAGTGCTTCTGGATTCCATACTTTTTGTGAATTCATTTAGTTCTTCAGTAAATTCAGTAATCTCGTCAATCATTCCCTCATCAAGCATATCTGAAGCTTCAGAGTTCCATTTAGGACCGTGTTTGTGTTCTTTAATTTCTTCAAGATCCATTCAAATTCACTATTTCTTTCTTTTTTTTCTCTTTGGTAATGATATAAATTCATAAATGTATCCAAATATTTGTTCAGTATTTAAGTAAGCCGCAGTAACTCCTGCAGTAACAACCCGGAAGAAGCATTTAATTCCCAATGGTTCAATTTTTTTTAAAGCTTCATCAACGTCATCAACAAATACTCCAAAATGGTGGAATCCTTCACCACGTCTTCTTATCCAATCTAAATGAGCTGTTTCCCCTTCATAAACATGATTTATTTCTATTTGAACAGAACCAAACCAAGCCAAAGCTGTTTTTGTAGAGAATGTGATTTCTTTATCATTATATATGGCAGTTTGGTTTTTACGATCTAAAATATTCCAAGGACCAATTCCAAGTATTTTTTCGTACTTCTCAATAGCTTTCTCTAAATTCGTTGTGACAATTCCAATCTGGTTGATTTGCTTAAAAAGTTTAGTTTCTTCCATTTAACTCACTTTTAATTATTTTTTATTAAAGAAATAAAGAAAGGTTGGAAGATTTAAGGTTAGTTGCTTAGAGGAAAGTTTTTTTATTATCCCTCATATAAAATATAGGCTTGGTAGTATGCTTTTTTGTCTGGAGTGATGAAAACAGTGTATTGTATATCAATCACGTTTACAACCTTTTCTAAGAATGCATTGATAGCTTGTTCTAAGTCGGCTGGATAATCTAATTTTTCTATTACCTTTACTTTTCTCGCCATTTACATCTAACTTCCTTTTCTTGTCTTTTTTTTTAGATTTTTATTTTTTAATATTCATTTTCTTTACAATATTCAATTACTGTTTTTAAGCCCTTTTCATATATTTTTCTATCTTTATCTAATAAGGGATTATTACTAAGTTGTAATTCTAATAATTGCGAGAGATTACCTAAACCTTCTAATTTCTTGATCTGATTATTATAAAGATTCAATCGTTGTAATCGAGAAAGATTATCTAACCCCTCTATCTTAATAATCTTATTATGGAGAAGATTTATATCTTTTAATTGATTTAAATTTTCTAAACCACTTATATGTGTAATAATATTTGCATGTAAATTTAATTTCCTAAGTTTCGATAGATTATTCAGACCCTCTATTTTTGAAATTTTATTATGACTGAGATTTAATATTTTTAATTGTTTCAATTCATTAATAAATTCAGGAATTTTCTCTAAATTTCTATTAGATATACTAATATTAATTACATGACCTTTTTCATCAATATTATAGTCTCTATCTGATAAGTTGTATTTCTTTTTTAATTCTCGAATCGTGTGTTTTTCATGTTCATTTGAAATTCTATCTATTTTAACCATTTAACCCTCTCAAATTTTAAGAGGTAAAAATTTTTAAAATTATTCACGAGTTACTTTTGCAGCTGCTTTTGCTTTCCTTCGAGCTTCTTCGAGGGCTTTCCGGATTTTTGCCTCGATTTGGTCTTTTACATTCTTTAATTCTAAAGAATCTACTTGCAAAAGTCTTGATTTACTTTCTGCCTCGCTTTCACCTGCAATTTTTATTCCAAATGCTTTAGCTAACTTTCTCACAACTTCCTCTCCTCTTTCAGGGTCATTAATGAAATTCTCGGGTGGTACAATATCGGCTAAACTTTTTGCTATTTCTGATATTAAAAATATGACATTAAAATCGTCCTTTGATCTTCTTTTTATGGCAGCTTTAAAGATAGGTAGAACATCTACGTTTGAAAGAATCCCAATTTCTATAATATATATTGCTCGTTGATTTTTTGGGATTCGAGATAATACTTTTTTAAAATTTTTGAGATTTGCCGGAATTTCTAATTCATAATTTAAGAAATCAAAACTTACTGCCATAAGATTATCGGGAGCAAGGGCAGGAGATGATTCAGGTGAGAATGCCTCAGGGAGCTTTGAAATAGCATCTTTTAAATATTTTAACTCAATTTCTTCCATTTTATAAATCTCCATATGTTTTTACGGAAAAATCTCGGGCAAAATCTACAAGTTGGTTCCAATTCGTAACTCTATATATTTCATAACCAAGTTTTTTTAATTGTAAAATTTTTGGATAACTCTTTACCTGTGATGAAAGATTAAGAAGTAGAGTACCTCCACCACGAGCAAAGTCAAGTGATTCTTTTGAGATTTTTTTGCCTGCCTTTCCCTTTTCGTCGTTTAAAAGCATTGTATCAACACCATCATCTGAAATAACAATAATGTGAGCAGGTGGCTCCTCAGATTTTCGTTCGTTATATGTATCACGAAGAACATTTAATGGAAACCCTGTACCATCACCAAAATATTTACAAAGCATTGTTAAAAGAATCTTTTCATCATTGATAAAACCACCTTTCCCAAGTGTGCTAGCAAATTGCCCATAACCGCTCCATACGGTGACTTGTACTTTCGCTCCCGCTCTTAATGCACTTAAAGCAAGTATTACACCTGCTAGGGTAAGATATGATACGGCAGTTCTAGGATTTGGCATACTTCCCGAACTATCGATATAAATATCGAGATCTACAGGTAATTTAGTTAGTTTGGAACCTTTATCTTCTGCCCACATTCTTTTTCTGGTGGTTAAATTTGGAAATATTATTGGAGACTCAAGAATAGTAGCAGTCCAATCAAGTTTTTCATATTCTTCCCCAATAAACCAAATATCAGTTGCCTCCGGATAAGCATCCCCGCCTCCGGGTCGCTTAACTTTAGGCAGTGGTATTAGATTTGGACTTGCCAATTCTTTATAATATTTTATGATTTCTTCATTAGGTTTTAGCTTTAATCCTATATTTTTGAGAATTTGACCATATTGTGCAGGGGTACGATGTTGACCTCCTCCTGGTTTACCCGCTTTAGCCCTAGCTTCAGCAATTTCCCCTTCTTTTATTTCGTCAAGAGAGGGCAAATCTATTGGAAAAGGACCCTCATCTGCTGCAGCATCAATTTCATCTTGATCTATCTGTGTTAGACCATAAATTTTTCCTTCGGCACCTTCACCTGGAACTTCTGTATCTAAATTAGGCATCAAAGCTTGTTTCATTTTTTCAAGTGGTGGAAAATATGGTTGAAATACATATGCAATTTTTTTTGCTGCTCTCATCCAACGATTTGAAAAAATTCGTATTATCCTCGTAGCTATACCAGCATCCATATCCATATTTTTTGTTATGTTTTCCCCTGCTAAACTTCCTCGTGGTAGATACCACATTGTTTCATATACTCTCATATAAAATTTCCAAAGTAAATCAGCATGTAATGTCGCATCATTTTTCATCATTAGTTTATAAACATTAGGAATCGGAAGTTTTCGAGAGAGATATAATCTATCATTAATTAATAAATCTCCATATAGATTTTCCATCATCCTTGTTTGTTCAATATTCCCAAAAACCGGCTTCATTATATTTACTAGTCGTGCCATATTTACTACACTATTGGGACAAATAACATGATGTCCAATTTCATGGGCAAGAATTATATGTCCACATTCTTCCAAACCAAGATTAATAATTTTTGGGAGATTTATATGTATACCTAAGTCTGCCATTGATACAGCTGCAATATTATCACCTATGCCTACTCTTTTTACTTCCTTCATATTAAAAAGAAATATAGGCTCTCTTAAAATAATATATCTCGACCAAGTGAGAAGGGCTTTAGGCCAGAGTTCAAGCCATCTTTTCTTTATCTTTTCAAATTTGGCTTCCAAAGATGATAACCTTCAAAAATCCTTAAACTTTGAATTCATCAGATTAAATTCTCTTAAGATAAATAAGGATTTGACCCAATACAAATTATATGATGACTAAATTTCGTAGTTATATAAATTTCTCTTTCGTTTATCAAAAATGAAGAACAATTTGTTATTTTTAGAGGCAAATCTTGTGATTTTATGAGGGAATTATTATTTAAATCATAAATAAAAAGTTTATTAGGCTCATCTAGAATATATGCATACGGAGGACGCACTCTAAGAAGGCCATTAGATTTAATTTTCATTATATTGTTAGATTTTCCCTTTGATGATAGTTCTGAAAGATGATATATACTCCTTTTCTTTTCTGTTTTTTCTATATTTACAAAGAAAAACCTATCATCAGTAGAAACTGTTAAATTATCGATCTTACCCTTGAATGTAAATTTTTTAACTTTCTCTGAATCTACTCTA
>JABXJV010000041.1 GCA_013375355.1 Candidatus Helarchaeota archaeon | reverse complement strand
TTTTTTTTTGATGAATAATATACGTATTTTATTTCTTCTATTTTTATTTAATTTCCAAATGAATCAAGATTTCTTAATTTTTACATCATCATCGTAACTATAAACATTATTATCACCATAATACCCATAATTATAAAAAGAAGAATCGAGTTTTTCTTTCCGGGCGTCTTTTCGAAAGTATCTTCACTTTTAAATTTGGAATTTACTCTATTTAAAGCTCCACAATATTCACAAATGAATTGTTCTTCTTTTAAGGGTTTGTTTACAGGAGCTTTGCAAGATGAACATATAATTTTATTTCCCATTTGCTATTTTTCACCAACATCCTAATTATTCTTATTCCTTTTAGTAATTAAGAATTAGAATTCTTATTAAATTATTTCATATTTTAAATTTTTGCTTCCCTAATATTATATAGTAAATAGAAGATATAAGTAACTAGTTTGAAATTTTATGGGTGGTTTTTTGAGAAAGCATGATTATTTGATTCAACCAGTATTATTTAATAAAGTCCAAATCCGTGATAATTTTTGGGCATCCAGAATTGAGACAAATCGTAAGGTGACAATCCCTTATTTATTCGAAAAGTGCGAGGAGCATGGACGCATTGATCTTTTTTTAAAAGCGGCGGGGATGATTGATGATGATATAGAGGCTAAAATGACATTTGAAGATTCTGATGTTTATAAGGTTATTGAAGGTGTGGCATATACACTAAGCCTAAAATCCGATCCAAAGCTCGAGAAATATGTTGATGATATTATTGAAAAAATTGCAGCCGCCCAAGAAGAAGATGGATATCTTTTTCCAGCAAGAGCAATTAATCCGGAAAAAATTCCTACGTTTGCGGGAAAAAATCGGTGGGAATTAGTTTCGGACTTTAGTCATGAATTATACAATATGGGTCATTTATATGAAAGTGCTGTAGCTTATTATCAAGCAACTAACAAGCGAAATTTTTTAGATATTGCAATTAAAAATGCTAATTTAATCGATGAAGTATTTGAACCTAGTAGAAATGAAGATTACCCTGGACATCAAGAAATTGAGCTTGGATTAGTTCGTCTATATCGTGTAACTGAGAATGAAAAATATCTGAAACTAGCGAAATTTTTCCTAGACACTCGTGGTCCAAATGGTGCTAAATATAACCAAGCACATAAGAAAGTAATTGATCAAGATGAAGCAGTAGGTCATGCTGTTAGAGCTACTTATATGTATTCTGGTATGACAGATATTGCAGCATTGACAAATAATAAAGATTATATAAAAGCCATTGATCACATTTGGAATAATGTTGTTTCAAAAAAATTATACATTACGGGAGGGATTGGAGCTAAAAGTGCCGATGAAGCCTTTGGTCGTAATTACAAATTACCAAACCTAAAAACATATTGTGAAACATGTGCTGCTATAGGTAATATATTTTGGAATTATCGTATGTTTCTATTGCATAGAGATGCAAAATATATTGATATTTTAGAACGGACTCTATATAATGGATTTTTATCAGGCATTTCCTTTGACGGAAAATCATTCTTTTATCCCAATCCACTTGCATCTAAAGGAAAATATAACCGCAGTGGATGGTTTTTTGTAACTTGTTGCCCCACCAATATTGTAAGATTTATACCAACAATTCCAGGTTATGTTTACACTCAAAAAAATAAAACAATATTTTTTAATCTCTTCGTTAGTAATGAAACTACAATTTCTCTAGATGATGCAGAAAATACAGTAAAAGTTACTCAAGAGTCTAACTATCCTTGGGAAGGAGTGGTTAGGATTAATATAAATCCTGAAAAGAGTGAGGAGTTCACAATTGCAATTCGTATTCCAGGTTGGACCCAAAATCAGCCAGTCCCGAGCGATTTATATACATATAAAAATAAAAATGATACGAATGTAAGCCTCAAAGTTAATAATAAGCCAAGAGATCTAATAGTTGAAAAGGGATTTGCTCGAATTCAACGCAAATGGAAAAAAGGGGATGTAATCGAGCTAATTATGCCAATGCCCATTCGACGTGTTATATCTCATGAAAAAGTTAAGGAAAATGCTGGAATGGTGGCTCTTGAACGTGGTCCAATCGTCTATTGTGTTGAATCGGTTGATAATAAGGTTGAGCATGTATTTAACTTGTTATTAAATGATGATGCTGAGCTTACTTCTGAATATCGCAAAGACATGCTTAATGGAATTGTCGTTATAACAGGTACCATTCATTACATTAAAGATCCAGGAGATAAAAACAACATCATAAAAAATGAACAAGATTTCCTCGCGATTCCTTATTATTCATGGGCACATCGCGGAGATGGTGAAATGACCGTATGGATGTTACGTGATCTGAAAGCTTTCAAATAATAATTTATTCATCGTCTACGTCTTAATATTTTTTTTTCAAGATCCTTTGCGAATTCTGAATCTATATAAGCTTTCAAACGTTTTAATGTTGTTCATAAGCATCCATAGATTCTTCTTCTAAAGTAAGGGAATAATTAGCACTTGGATCTATTTTATCCAATTTTTTTATCAAAATTTGTCTCTCTTCTTTGGGCATTGTTTTTGGATCAGTCATTGCGGCAGCTCTTGCATCGATTTCTTCGTCCAAAAGATACTCTAAGGCTTTAAAAGGAAGTTTAAAAAATTTACCAATAGCTCCTGTACGTTGTGTAAAACCTTCAGGAGTTGCTGCTTTAAATGATACACGAACATAAAGTTTTTCTGCAAATTCAGCAAGTTGACTTACATAATTTCTATCTGCACCTAAGAGAATGCCATTTGTTTCTAATATGAAAAGTGAATATTTTGAATCTTTTACGAATTTAAGAACT
This sequence comes from Candidatus Helarchaeota archaeon, assembly GCA_013375355.1. The sequence continues at coordinate 3,676 of JABXJV010000041.1, read as the reverse complement.
GATAAAAGATGATCTTTTCCAAGAGTTGGTTCGCTTCCAGAAATTCGGAGTTTATTTACTTTTATTTTTCTATAACTCTTCCATCTTTTTACACCATCCTCTGCTGCTCTAAAAAGTCTTTGTGCCAGTTCTTTTGGAGAGTAAAATTTACCATACTTTTCTGGAAAATCTCTTGACCAATTTGTCCAACAATAAATACAACGTAGACAGCAACCGACAGCATAACCAGTGGCTATACCTCTATATACTGGCACAGAATAAATATCTACATATTTCCTTTCTAATCCATCAGGTCCCTTTCTGGTTACAATTCTCTCGGTTTCTCCTGCCAGCTCTAGAGGGTCAAATGGTTCAGATTTAAAAGTTATAAAACGCGGATATTTTTCCAACTAAATCTCCCTAATTTCTATTTTATTTAAATCCGCTATTCCTAATTTTTTTTGTTGAGCTAATTTCAAATGATTTATTGAAAGTGGATTTTTATTTAAATATTTAGCTCCTACAGCATCTGCAGCAACTAGATCTTCAGAAAATATCATTACATTTAGTTCTTTTGGTCTAGAACTCAGCTCTCCTCCGACTCCAGCAGCTCTGCCATCTATGATTGCTAAATTCGGTCTTAAATAAAGATTTATATCAACTATATTTTCATCTAATCTGTTATGAAATCTTCCTTTCTTCCAGCTCACACTTGCTGTGTCTCCCAGAGTCGCTCCTAGCATATTTTTTAATGAAATTGTTACGTCAGTTAATGAGTGTTTCTTAAGAATTGGAACGGAAATTAGATAAGCATCCTTTAAAGTTAAACAAAATTCAAATTTTTTAATTCTAAATGTTTGAGAAATTTCTTTTATTTCATAATTATCTTTATTTAAATCAACAAGTTTTACTCCATATTGTTCAGCAATTTTTAGATAGCCAAGATTTTTATATGCTTTGTCAGTTTCACACCAACCAGAGCCCTCTGCAATGGTAACTTCGTATTCCTTATAATAATATTTTATTAGAGCTTCAATTGTTTCCACAGGTGTAGTTGTGGGTGGCGATCTATCATTAATCAAATTCGGCTTTAGAATAATTTTTTTCTGAGAAGGTTTTGTGAAATATCTCAAGCCTTTGGTTATAATTTGAAAAGGATCTTTTCCCCTAACAACTATTACTTTTGACAAAATTTAAACCATTTTTTTGTTTAGATTTTGATTTTTTATTATCTAACTATTTCAACATTTCAATAAAAGCACCGATTCGAGTCTTTATTTGTCCGATATTATCACCTGGACTATAAAAATCGAGTGGTATAATAGGAATTTCAAGCTCTTTAGTAACTTTATCCTTCATTTTACGAAATGCTGGTGTGGTAAATCGACAACCCCAAACATGAGAAAAAAGAATTGCATCCGCTTGAATTCGTTTGGCAATACCCATCCAAACATCAATTAAATCTTGGATTCCTTCTTGAATATTTAAATAAAGGAGATATTTCGCGTAATTTTCAATCATATCTCCCGATATTTTGATTGAAGGATTAAGAATACAACTTTCAAACAGATCTAAATAGAGTAAAACAGCATTATTATCTTCAAAAATAGCTGGAACACTAGGATCAATTCCGGGACTACCTGCAACAACAACTCGAATAATATTTTCTTTACTATAATTAGGAAGAATCTTGTGTTTCCGACGGATTTCATTGAGGAGTTTTCGTAATGAATTCCTGTAATATTTTGGATCGCTTAAAAAGTCTACATAAGAACCGGAAATTAGAAATAACCCAGCAGTATGAACAGGAACATAGCCTTTTATATAATATTGATAAAGATCTCGTAGATAACCCCTGATTTCATTATTTATTCGTGCAGCTTTTCGCAATCTTGCATCCGTGATAGCGGATCCAGATAAATCTTCTAATGTTGTGATGAAACGATTAAGTTCAGAAATAACCAAATCTAATAAATGAGGGTTAGAAGAATCTCCATAAGGTTTCTCCAGATAAAAAATAGGTTTGTCTCTACTAATTCTCTCATAGAATTTTGCAAAATGCACACAGTAATTTCCCTCAAATCCCCCCATAATTAAATCTATAATTGGTAAATTTCTCATAAATGCCCCATAACAGATTCGTGTCTGGACACAAGTGTCCATGTAGAACTCGGCTTTCTCAGCAACGTTAATTAGATTTGTGAATATTGTTGAGAATTCGTCTCTGTTGAAACTGTCTAAAAATGCGTTTGACATTCGATCTTGATTATGAATATAATATCGAATGAAATGTCTAAGGATATGGAGACGATTAAATACATGAGCAATTCCGTAATATTGTTCGAAGGGAAACCTAGCTAAGCGTGGGAGGAAGACTGGGAGCGTGTTTTTTGCTGCAAATACTAATTGCATTGGTGGTAAAAAACCTCCCACTATTTTTTTTCCACGTTTATGGGCTTTTGCAATCTGAGAAGGACCAAGTATATATTTAATACCAAGATCAAGCATGCTTTGCATCGCAAAATCTTCAATATGGTGATTAATCAATCAATCATCTCCAAGAATGCCTCTATTCTGGTTTGAATTTGTCCAGTAGTCGATTCGGCATAATCTCGGTCTAGGTCCAGAACTGGTATATTTTTATTGGCCATTTCTTTTCGAAAATCCGTCTTTAAATTTGAATATGAGTCACAGAATTTTAAAGTGTGATTAATTATGCCATAAGCTCGAAATTCTCGATACAAATTAAGAATTGTAGGAATTCGGGAGTCCGGAATCATGCGACCACATAAATTTCTACAAAGATATCGTGTTGCAAGGGCTCTAAATGGATCTGAATCTGTAATATCCACATCTTCAAGAAAATAATCTGTGGAAGTGCAGAGATCATCTGCTACTATTAACCCCCCACAAAGTTCTTCAATGGTCTTTATTAAATGATCTCCAAGAGTAATTACGCTCCCTGTTAAAAATATTCGGGTTCCCGAATGATTTGAAGGGCTATCTTCTAATTGTTGTAAAACATTTTGTAATTTTGGTATCATATATTTAGGACCCAATAACAGTGCTTGACAGACTAATTGATGAATAGTCTGTCCACAGACAGGAGGATTGGGATTTTTGCGAAAATCATTTATTTCTCTAAAAAGCGAGCGAAGTTGATTATATTCTTTAATTGCGACTAAAATATTTTTGGTAGTAATTTTGTTTCCTGTTAATTGTTCAAGATAATTTTTTAGTTGATGTAGTTCATTTAAGTAATAATCGAAAGCTAGACCGCTACTACTGTGTGGGATAATTATTGACCTAGAAGGAATTTTAAAATATTCTAAATAATTCGAAACGTTCTGAACCCCATTACAGAAAGTTCCGACAATCATCGTATCGATTAATGAATAAAGTGGATGTTGTTTCTCTAAAAAACCAAGAGTTGCTCGACCAAACGGACAAGTAGTAGCTGATAAATATTGATCTCCAATCTCCTGTTCGTCTTCTCCTCCTAAAATAAGCCTTAATGGAATTGCACCTGCAGCTAACACTAACTCATCAGGAAAAATGCCATGTTGGACAATGCCAACGATTTTCGAGCCCTCATCTTTATATTTCTTGAGGATTTCGATTGCCTCATTTATTATTTCTATAGTCATTATTTATGAGTTATTTTCTAAAAATATATTTATTCTTTTTTCTCAAAAGA
>JABXJV010000389.1 GCA_013375355.1 Candidatus Helarchaeota archaeon | reverse complement strand
TATCAAATATTGAAATTGATGATTCACTTGAATCAGCCATTAAAGATGCAGACTGTCTAGTTATAGTAACTAAGCACAAATTTTTTCAAAAATTGAATCTTCAAAAAATTCAAAAATTAACTAATAATCCATTAATTATAGTTGATGGACAAAATACTTTTAATCCAAAAAATTTACCCAATAACTTAATTTATCAATGCATTGGGTGTCCTATTTTTATCTCCTAATTACTTCATTTTATAATATCGCTTATATTATTTTTGTTCTCTTGCTGAAGTAAATTTGAGAAATGCTTCTTCTAAACTTGGAGTTATTGTTTTTATATTTGAAATTTTCCTAGTTGAAAGTATTTCCAAAATATTTGGCAAATAATCTTGGGATTTTAAATAGATTTTTAATTTATACTTATTTATTCTCTCAATTTTTTCTGTAAATCCGGATGATTTTAATTGATTGTTTAATTCTTCCACTTCAGGAGTCTCAATTTCCAATATTAAATTTAATAATGCTCCTAATTTAAGATTCTCTGGAGTATCAATCGTAATTATATGCCCTTTTCTTAAAAAAGCTATTCTTGTACAAACATCATTGGCGACATCCATATTATGGGTAGTAATAACAATGGTTTTTCCTAAATTATTTAATAAGTTTCTAATAAACATAGAATTTTTTGGATCTAATCCTAGTGTAGGTTCATCCAAAATAATTATATCTGGATTATGAACAAGGGCCCTAGCAAGAGCTAATTTTGATTTCATTCCTAATGAATAGTTCTCAACAAGCTGATCTTTCCAATCGACCAAATCAACGAGATTTAAAAGCTCAATTATCCGCTCCTTATAATTAGGAATGTCATAAACTCTACAATAATATTTTAAATTATCATATCCTGATAGGCGATGATAGATCAATGTATTTCCGAACATCGTTCCTGTTATTGTTTGAATTCTAAAAAAGTTCTTGCTTACATCTTTATTATCAATAATAATTGTTCCCGAAGTAGGACTTAATAAACCACAAAGAATTTTAACAATTGTTGTCTTTCCAGCTCCATTTGGTCCTAGTATTCCAAAAATTTCATTCTTCATAACTTTAAAGCTTATATTGTTAATGGCTAAAAAATCTGTATATACTGGGAATAAGATATTTCGAATAGGGTTTATATCTTTTTTAATTCTATAATATTTTGTTAGATTCTTAACTTCTATTAATACTTTTGACATTTTTTAATATCCATGAATACCAAATTTTTTCCATATTCTATTAAATAGATATACGCCCAAGATTGTAGTAACAATAGCAAATATTGTAATATAACCAATTGAGAATAATAAATCTGGAGAATAATTTCCAAAATATATATTTTGAGCTGAATTAACTCCATGGTAAAAAGGATTTATCAATGCTAAGAATTGGAGAGATTCTGGAAAATATTCAATCGGAATGCTATAACAACTAATAAACAAAATAAAAAATTGTAAGAGTTCAAAAATTGTAAGGAGACTTTCCGTAGATATATAAACTGCCCCTTTTATTAAACCAAGACCCGACGAAGCTAAGATCATTAAGAAAGCAATTAAAAAAATTAGAATTACTTGGTAAAACGCAATAGGATATACTAAAAAGCTGATAATAATCATCATTACAAAAAATATCATTGACTCAATAAAAGAAGTAATAACAAAACCAAGTAGCATCAAGTATCTATTAATTGGAGTAAGTAACATACCTTGAATTGTACTCCAATATTTTTCCGTTCGAAATCTTGACATAAAAGCATCAAATCCATTTCTAGAAAATATGAAGATTATGTTGCCAACTAAAAGCCATGATAAATAAGTTGTTTGATTAAAAGAAGAAGAAAAGTTATCTTTTAAAAAATTAAATAATAAAAAATTAAAGAGATCTGGATAATCTTTCGCTAAATACAAAGTAATTAGTGTATTATTAGGAGATTGAGCAGTAAATATACCCGCATACAGAATAATATAGGGAATTAATGATATAAATGGCTTTATAAATATCTCTGAAAAAAAATTTAATGGAAATCGTAATTTCAATTTGATTTCTTTTTCTGCGATTGCTAACGTCTTTCGATAAACTCTACTTATTCTTGAAAACATTGAAAATTATCCATTTTAGTCATATTTGGTATCTTAAATTACGATTTATATTTCTTCTATTATGAAATATCTTTAATTCAGTTTTTTTATTTATCTACAATTTTAGGATATATAAAACATGATTAATTAGTGAATTACTATATATATTTCATTTATAAAAAAAGAAACAATATTTATGATAATAAATTGAAAATTCTTTTTTTCTTATGGAGTTGTAATAATGGAGATGAACTGTATAGGAATAGTAGGTTTAGGGTATGTTGGGCTAACTATTGGAGTTGGATTTGCTTCTAAAGGGTTTAAAGTAATAGGTATAGATATCAAAAAGGAAAATGTTGAAAAAATAAATTCAGGTAAAAGTCAATTTTATGAGCCTGGATTGGAAGATTATCTTAAAGAGACGATTGCAAATCAGAAATTTAAAGCAAGTCTAGATTTTAATGAATTAAATTCCTGTAAAATTATTTTTATTTGTGTTGGTACTCCATCTAAAGAAAGTGGAGAAAGTGATTTAACACATATTACGAAGGCGATAATTGAAACAGGTAAAATTGTAAAGAATATGGAAAATAACCCTATTATAGTAATTAAAAGCACCGTACCTCCAGGTACGACTTTAAATGAATTTATTCCATTATTAATTAAATATTCAAATAAAAAAATTGGAAAAGATTTCTCAATTGCAATGTCTCCTGAATTTATTAAAGAAGGGAACGCTTTAGATGATTTTTTCCACCCGGATCGTATTATAATTGGAGCATATGATGAAAATACAATAAATACTTTACGAGATTTGTTTAAAATTTTCAATTGTCCGATTTATGCCGTAAAAAATATCTCCACAGCTGAAATGATAAAATATGTTAATAATGCATTTTTAAGCACTAAAATATCATTCATCAATGAAATTGCAAATATTTGCCGTCTAATAAAAGATGTAGATGTAAACGATGTTGCTAAAGGAATCGGAATGGATAAAAGAATTTCAGACAAGTTTTTAAGAGCTGGTTGCGGCTTTGGTGGATCTTGTTATCCTAAAGACCTAAAAGCTTTAATCTATTTTGCAAAAAGTCAAGGGTATCGTCCTTCTTTATTGCCATCTATCATAGAAGTTAATGAAAATCAAGCACAAATAACAGTTGATATTTTAAGAAATGCCTTACCAGATTTAAGTAATAAAAGAATCGCTATTTTTGGGCTTGCATTTAAACCTGAAACTTCTGATATGCGTGAAGCATGTTCTCTAAGGATTATTAATATCCTACAACAGGAAAGAGATATAAAAATAAGTGTTTATGACCCAAAAGCAATGGAAGAAGCTCAAAAAATATTAGGTGATAAAGTCATTTATGCAACATCAATTGAAAAATGTATCGAAGGGGTAGATGCCTGCATTATTGTAACTGAATGGGACGAATTTAAAAATCTAGAGCCTGAATTCTTTATAAAACATATGAAAAATCCGCTTATTATTGATAGTAGAAAAATATACAATCATGAGAAATTTTCTAAAGTTCTATCTTATTTTGAAATAGGACGGCTTTAATCTATATTTCTAATAATTTTACATGGATTTCCATAGGCTATTATATTTTTGGGGATATTTTTAGTCACTACTGAACCGGCACCAATAAGTGAGTTTTCTCCAATTTCAATTCCTGGTAATATTATAGAACCAGCACCAATTACACAATTTTTTTTAAATATGGGACCTTTTAATAAACTTTTATCTGTGGCTGGAGGGTATTTATCATTTGTAGTTATTACACATGGTCCAATAAATACTCCCATTTCAATTTTAACTCCCCAAGTAATATAAACTCCGCTTTGAATGTTAACATTATTTCCTATAATACAATTTCCATCTACAATGCTATTGGTGCCAATAAGAACATTATTTCCAATAATTGTCTTTTCTCTAATCATAACATTATGCCCAGTTTTGAAATTTTTACCAATTTTTACGTCTCCGTATATGATTGATCCGCTTCTTAACAATAAATTTTCCCCAATTTCCAAACCTTCATCATTAATCCCCAATTCAATATTATTTCCTATAATAGAGTTATCACTTAATTTCACATTTTTATGAATAATCACATTTTTTCCCTTTTCAATGGAGATCTTCATATTTATCATCTAATTCGTGATTAAATTATGTAATTTAGGTTATCAAGTCACTAAAATTTAAAATTAATTGAAAAATGAAATTAATGGTTTGATTATTGATTAAAGAAAAAAATTATTTGAGGAGTGATTCATCTGCATATGCCTCTAGAATTTCTCCGAAGAAAAGGCGATGGGAACAAATAGAGCCAGATTCTGCTTCATGAATAATTTTACACTCGTAATTTATCATTGCTTCTGCAATTATGGGAACATCGATAATTTTTGCAGGTTCCATGGTAAGACCGGCCATTGAAATCTTATCCGTACTTCTACCAGAATAAGAACCTGCTATTGAAACTGCTGATTGAATTTTTGGTGAGGGAACATTTAACGAAAATTCTTTGACTTCCTCTAATAAAGAGAAAGAATAGCGACTTGGAGCTACTGCAATTACACAAACAGGATCTCCCCATAAATTACCTATAGTTTTCCAATCTAAAGCCATTATATTTGCTTTTCCTTCTTTGGATTGGGTGACTAGTAAAGCAGTTTTGCTTACAGTTATGTTTGCTAATTGAAAAGGATCAATTTTAACTTTTTTCATAAATAACTTATAAAAGATATAATGATTATAAAATAATTTGATCGTTGATTTGGAATCGATAAGTTTGGTAAATATAGTAATTAACTTTGATAAATGCACAGGTTGTGGTACTTGTGTAGAGACTTGCCCTGTAGATGTCTTTAAAATAGATGAAGACAAAGGGAAAACAAAAATTGTTACTATTAATGAATGTCTCGATTGTAAAGCTTGTGAAGTTCAATGTCCAGAAGAATGTATCGAAGTATTTTCGGAAGATTAATATTATATGCTTATTATTCTTTATTCAATTATTAAAAACAGTTCAATTTATAAAGTATATTTAATTTATGAAAAACAGAACACCAAAAAGTAGCTCGGTGGTGTAGAGAGCCGCTGTAGAAGCATTTGCTCGTGAAATGGCCAAGCATATAGGGCCTTGGTGGATTTTAAGCTTTATAAGCTTAATCTCTGAGGAGACCCTGCGACCCCAGTTCGAAAAACTGATAATTTTACAGTTCGAAAATCTGGGCCGGGCTACCATTTCTTTTTATACCCTTGATTATCTTTAGAATATTGTTAACGGTTAAAAATATAATTACAGTTTGGACAAATAATTTCCCCGCCTTCAACTGTTTCAAAAGAGTGTCCACATTGAGGGCATATTACATAATTTTCTAAGTTAAAGGGTATTGCTTCGAGTAAAACTTCTTCCTTAATATTATCTTTCCATTTTTTAAGAAATTCTTTTTCGGGCTTTTCTTTCCGTATTTCATCAGGGAGCATTTGAGGAATTGTTTCAATAATTGGAAACCATCTATTACATTTTTCACAAATCATAATTCCTTCTTCAATTTCTGCGTAAAATAAGTACCAATTTAATAAATGAATATTAAATTTAATTTGCTCAAAAATTTTTGTTAGATCTTTTATGTTTTTTTCATTTTTATACTCTATAATTTTATTAAATAGTTCCTTTTTTATTAAATCTAAAATTTCATTAGATTTTGTATTAGAATTATCTTCAATTGCTAAAATATCATCGTAAATATTATTAAGTCCTTTAAGATAATCGGAAATAGGCTTTTCTGATCGAGATATGTTGTCCTTAACTCTAATTTCGTTTTCAATTTTTGAAACTTTAATTTGTATATCTTTATTCAATTGTTCGGTATTCTTTTCTGCAATTATACTTTCTAATTGATTAAATTTATCGCTATCTGTTTCCCATTTAAAAATTTTTAATTGTAATGGATAATATTTGCAAATAGGACAAGCTAATAAACTGAGTAGACCCGATTTCAATAATAATTCCTCAAAAAATTACATCAATTAAAAATTGTTAATTAAATATAATAAATTTATTTTTTATTTTGAAAAAATATTTCATCTGCTGCTTTGACACCTTTTCCAAGATCTTTTAAAAATCCAAATTGGCTCAAAGCTAATTCAATAAAAGATAAAGTTACCAGTATTTCCCTTTCTGTAACTACATTCATATGAGCGATCCTAAATATTTTGCCCTTTATTTTACCTTGACCACCTGCGATTAAGACTCAAATTAAGAAAAAAAAAAGGAGAATTCAATAAATATTATCTTCTAGACTTTACAACAGATACTATGATAAGGGTCCCAACAGCTAAACAGGCAATACCTACTATTAAGAGTATTACCGTCGCGCTTATTTCTACGCCACCACCAGGTAAACTAGGTAAAGGTATCATTAATAGTAATAATAATTCTATTGGAAACTCATCTTTTTCTGCACTTGGTGTAGGTATAAGTTTTATTTGCCATACTAGGCTCCAACCACCACCCGAACTCTCATACCACCTTGT
>JABXJV010000388.1 GCA_013375355.1 Candidatus Helarchaeota archaeon | reverse complement strand
CGAACTGTTTTCGGGAAGGATGATCACTCATCAGTTTACTATTACTTAAAAACATATTTAAACGAAACAGATTTAATGAAAAATGAAAAAACTGAAATTATATTGCATTCATCTCCCACCTGAAGGTGGGAGCATTCTGCAAGACTTTTGGTAAAAAAGTATTTTATCAAATTTCTCAATTTAATTTGGAGAACTTAAAGGTTATACATTAATGAAATATAAGATTAAACCAGTTAAAAAGAATTGTTTATTAATTACAATAGATGCGTTGAGATTAGATCATTTAAGTATTACTGGATATAAGAAAAAAACCACTCCATTTATTGATAAAATTGCTGATAAGGGTTACTTTTTTCCAAATACAATAGTAAATGGTCCTTGTACACCACCATCATTTTCATCAATATTCACCTCAACTTACCCATTTCATCAAGGAGGTTATTTACCAATACCATATAATAAAACCACTCTTGCGGAAGTTTTACAAGCAAATGGCTACATAACTGTTGCGATTCATTCCACACCACTTTTATCAAGGTTCTATAGATATGACAGAGGATTTGATTTTTTTTATGATGGTATGTTTTCAAAGGATGATAGTTCATTTAAAACATCTTTATTCAATAGATTTCTAAATAAAGGAGATTTTTTAAATGATTTTATGAATTGGGCTCAAAGCGTCCCTATTCCAAAAAAAATACTTTATTATTTTCAAGTAGCCTTTTATACAAAAATTGTAGGCAGAAAAAAATATTATGACAAGGCAAAAAAACTTCTAAAAATGGCTTATAAATGGATAAAGAAATATAAACAAAAAAATGAAAAAAAGCCATTTTTTCTTTGGATTCATCTAATGGAGCCTCATGATCCATATTTCCCATATAATAAATATCTTAAAAAGGTAAAAGCAGACAAATTGACACCAAGAGAAATTCAATATATCCGCGAGCATCCAGAATATTTAGAAATTCTTAGAGAATATAAACAAACTCCAAAAATATTGAATTTGTACGATGCTGAATTAAGGTACTTAAATGCTATGCTAAGGAAATTTTTCAGAAAATTAAAATACAGGAGAAGAGAAATATTGAAAAACACACTTACCATAATTACATCGGATCATGGAGAAGAATTTAATGATCACGGAATGTATGGACATAATGCTCAATTATATGATGAGCTGCTTAAAGTTCCTCTAATAATAGTTACTAATCCACTTAAAAAAATTAAAAAAGATAAAATTAAAAGAAAAACTAAAAGGAAATTTCTGACTAACCTGATCAATATAAGAGATTTAGCTCCAACAATATTGGACTTGTTAGGCTTACCGCAAGAATCAAATTTTGAAGGGAAGAGTTTTGCAAATCTTATTTTTTCAGATGAAGAATATTTTGATGATCCAATAGAAAATGGAGTTTTCAGTGAATCTTATCATAAAAATAAAATTACGAGATTCTCAAACCACGGTGATCCCAGAATCATGCGAATTATTTCTTATCGGACGATGAAATGGAAATATATTATTGACGAAGAAACAAAAAAAGAAGAATTATATGATTTAGAAAAAGATCCGAAGGAAAAAATAAATCTTAAGAAAAAATTTCCAAAATTGATAAGAAAATTCAGGAGGAAAGTAATCAACCATATTAAGGAACTTGATAGAACAAACTTTGCTGACATTTCTGAGAAAAAAAAGATATTGAGTGCGATTAAAGAAATAAAAATTGATATATGATTAATTTATTTTATTATTAGACTTAAAACTATTTAAAATCATTTTAATAGATAATTTAAATATGAATAGTGAGTTTTCTATGAGCAATGACGATTCAGAATCAAAAAATAATACTATCTCCATTCCTAACTCATTAGCAGAAAAAATTAAAAAAAGAATGAAAGGAACCGATTTCAGTTCAATGTCTGAATATGTTACTTTCATTTTGAGAAAAGTTATCTTCAAAATTGAGTCTGATGAAGAAAAAAGGGAGGCTTTTTCCAAGGAAGAAGAAGCAAAAGTAAAAGAAAGACTTCGAAATTTGGGATATATTGATTGAAAAACGAATCATATAAAAATTGAATAGTATTGAGATAGATGGGACTATTAGCAGGAATATTATCAAAAGATCAAAGTGATATCTCAGAATTTTTATATAAAATGGCTTTTAAATTACGTCATAGAGGGAATTCCAGCCTTTGCTTACTTGCGAAAGATGCTATGGGTTGGCAATCGATAATTTGTAAAAGTCTAAAAGAGATTCTAGAAACAAAGGCTTCATTTGGGATTGTTGGAAGCCATTTAATATTAGATACAAAAAATGAAACAATTCCCTATGTGGATTGTCAGGAGAATGATTATCTATTACTAGATGGACGAATTTTTAATAATCAACAAATTCAAAATGAGATGAAAGAGAAACATAGGGGAAACCTTAACAATTCAGGAATAATAATTCATTTTGTTGAAGAATTACTTAAAAAGAATTATAAAATACCTGAAATTCTTAAGAAATTATTTAATTTAATTGAAGGAATGTATGCGGGAACTCTTATTTTAAAAGATCAAGTCTTCCTTTTTCGTGATTTAATTGGAATTAAGCCATTATACCTTAATTTCGGTCCAAAATATATAGCCTTTGCATCTGAAAAGAAAGCTTTATGGATAGCAGGTTTTAAACAAAATATTAAACCACTTATTCCTGGATATGTAGTTAGAATTACAGAAAGAGGATTCCCAACAATCTATAATAGAGTATTTAATAATAGAGGCATTGATAAACAACCACTTCAGTATTATTGTAATATTTTATTAAAATTGCTTAACGATAACCTCTTGAAATTAGAACCAAAAAATCCTTTTTATTTGTTATTATCGGGAGGAATTGATAGTAGTCTTCTAGCTGCCGCTTTAAAAAGTAAAGATATTAAATTTAATTCACTAGTAATTGGAAGCGAAAGGTCCAAAGACATACCCGCAGCGCAAGATGTCGCAAATTTCTTGGATTTACCATTAGAAATAAAAAAATTTGATGTAACAGAATTGGAGAAAATAATTCCATTATTGATTTATTCTTTAGAAAGCACAGATGAGAAAAAAATTAATATTGCATTTCCCTTATTTTTTGCCTCTAATTACCTCCAAGATAAGGGTTATAAAGTTATATTTACTGGACAAGGAGCAGACGAAATTTTTGGCGGTTACGAGCGTCATGAAATAAAATTTAAAGAAGATCCTAATTCTTTTCAAGGATCCCTTTGGGAAGATATAAAAAATTTACCTAGAGTGAATCTACAACGCGATGATGCTGTGTCAATGGCAAATACAGTGGAATTACGTTTGCCATATTTAAACAGAAGATTTGTTGAATTTTGTATGCAAATTCCTCCCTCTTTTAAAATAAAACCTCCCATTCGTAAATTTATATTAAGACAAGTTGGTAAAAAAATTGGTCTATCTGATAAAATCATCCAAATACCAAAGCGAGCTATACAATTCAGCTCTGGTTCATACGAAATATTGAAAAAATTAGCCAAAAAATATGGATTCACGAAAAATTTTGCTCTTAATAATGGATTCTTCAGTCCGACTCAATTATTTATTGATTCTCTTTCCTACTTCATCGGTTTTCCTAATATAGAACCAAAAGTTATTAAATTTATGGAGAAATCCTCAATTAAGTGGCCAGAATCATTCTTTAAATATAAGAATATAGTAAATTCATGATGCGAAAATTTCAAAGCCATAGAAAAGAAAAAGATTAAAAAGGAAGTTATGATTTCTAATCTGATTTCTTCGTCCTATCTGCCTAGGGGAGGTCTGTCTTGGTACCTTCCTTAATCTCCTCTGCTCTTGTTTTAAAGACCTGACTTTTACTGATTTTTTCGTTAATTTCTTTGATTGTTTTATTATTTTTAATTAAAATTGCTGCCATTATAGAAAACGCCGCTATGATGCCAATGATGATTCCTAGACCAAGCGGTGATAATAATAAATCAGAAATATCTCCGCCTCCTTGTGGCCCGATTATATAGTTAGGCTGTTCCGGTGATTGCTGAAAACCTGTAATAATTACATAGACGGTATCGCTTGCAAACTGACTTGTGCTTGAATTGAATTCTATAGTATAATTATATGTCCCCGTGGTACTCCGTATAATTGCGACAATTATGGGTGTATTATTAATCCATGGGGTCCAATCATGATATAGTGTGCCATTTACCCAAACTCGATATTGACTTGGACCAAAATCATCATAAAGTATCCATTGTATTGATTCATTACCATTTAATGTAGTTGTGACATCTCCAGGCTGATTGCAGGTAGGAATACTATCAATTATTGTAACATAAACTGTGTCAGGTACACCGAATTGATTATTACTATCATTATATTCTATGGTATAGTTATAAAATCCCAAGGCGGTATAATTTATAGGGACATTAAGCAAAACACCATCTGTCCATGTGGTCCAATCCACCAATACATAATAAGTATCATTGGTGTCATTTACCCACACGCGATAATAACTTGGACCTATATCATCGTAAAGTATCCACCCAATAGTTTCTGACCCAGTTCCAGAAGTTACAATATTTTGAGGATGATTTGAAGTCGGTGCTTGATCTTGCCAACCTGTAATATTTACGATGACAGTATCACTTGAAGCTGGACCTGTATTTAAAATAAATTCGATAGTATAATTGAATATTCCTATGGCTGTTCGATTTATAGGTATATATATAGGGGTGTTATTAGTCCATGGAGCCCAATCTACCCATATATAATAATTATCATTAGTATCATTTACCGAAACTCGGTACTGTCCACCACCACCTAGTTCGTCATAAAGCCTCCATTGAATCAATTCTGAACCGCTTTGTGAGGTCGTAATATCTACCGGATGGTTTGAAGTCGGTTGAGGATAAAGACTTGAATGATGTTCGTCTTGATTAAACATTGGCCATGGAAAGTGCGAAATATCATAAGAACTAGGGCAATTAATCACCCAAATATAACCATCCCATGACGCTATTACAACTTCGACCAATCCATCATCGTCAATGTCGCCAATAGCAGGAGATGATCTAATAATATCTTTCATTCTTACTGGCCACCCCTCCACATTAGTTCCATCGTGGTTAAGAGCCCAAGTATAATTGTCATCTGAACCTATCACAACCTCCAATTTCCCATCGATGTCAATGTTTCCAATAGCAGGAGAAGAAAAAATTGGGCCCCCTGTCATTACAGGCCAACCAGTTACATTTGTCCCATCATGATTCAAAGCCCAGATATACCCATTTACGGAACCGATCATGATTTCTAACTGTCCATCATCATCAATATCACCAAGAGCAGGAGATGAAGCCATCCCAGACCCTGTTGTTATAGGCCAACCCGTCAAATTTGTCCCATCATGATTTAAAGCCCAAACTTTAGTGTCCCACGAGCCAACCACGATTTCTAATCGCCCATCGCTATCAATGTCCCCAATTGCAGGAGAGGATGTCACTAAAGATCCTGTTGTCACAGGCCAACCTGTAACATTGGTTCCATCGTGGTTTAAAGCCCAAATCTTGCTATCGTTTGATCCAAAAATAATTTCTAGTTGTGCATCGTTATCAATATCTCCAAGCGCAGGAGAAGAAATCACATTACCTGCCGTCATTACTGGCCAACCTGTCACATTATGCCCTGTTGAATTTAAAGCCCAAATATGGTTGTCATTCGAACCTACAACAATCTCCAACAATCCATCACCATCAAGATCACCAAGTGCAGGAGATGATCCTATTGAACCTCCCGTCGCTACTGGCCATCCTGTCATATTATGTCCTGTTGAATTTAAAACCCAAATACCGTTATCAGCAGAACCTACTACAATTTCTAAATCTCCATCGCCATCAATATCACCCAGAGCAGGAGATGAACTCACATTGTCTCCCGTCAATACTGGCCACCCGGTCACATTGGTACCATCGTGATTAAGAGCCCAAATATAATTGTCATCTGAACCGATCATTATTTCCAACTTACCATCATCGTCAATGTCGCCAATAACAGGAGAAGACAAGTCAGTCCCTGTCTTTACAGGCCATCCGGTCATTAGTCCATCGATTGATATTATAGTGATTATAACTGTATCTGAATTTCCGAATTGAAGTTCGATATCATTGTATTCAATAGTATAATTAAAAGTGCCCGGAGTGGTGCGATTAATTGGGATATTAAGAGAAGTGGCATTGAACCATGTGTTCCAATCTACCCATATATAATAATTATTATTTGTATCATTTGCCCATACACGGTATTGTCCTGAACCAAGATCGTCAAAAAGTGTCCAATTAATAGTTTCCGAATCACTTATTAAAGTTATAATATTTTCAGGATGGTTTGAAATGGGTATTGCACTTATCGGAGTTCTTATATACATTATTTCTACATCTGTTCCCCATTCACCTGGAGTGAAATCCTGCCAGACCGCATGTATATTTCCATTTTTATCAATGGCTATTCTAGGATTAAAACTCTGACCATCATTCCATCCATATATATCTGAAATCACCGTTGCGTTGGACCAGCCTGTTGAAGTATTATAATTTGTATACATTATTTCTGTATCAGTTCCCCATTCACCATTTGTTGCATCTTCCCAGACCACATGTATATTTCCATCATTATCTGTGCTGATAGATGTTTGAGTACTAGTTCCATCGTTCCACCCAGTATAATCGTCTGAAATCACCGTTGCGTTGGACCAGCCCGCGACAGTATAATTTGTATACATTATTTCTGAATCAGTTCCCCATTCGCCATCCGTATAATCTAACCAGGCAACATGTATGTTTCCATTATTATCCATGGCAATGCTAGGATTCCAACTATTATCATCATTCCACCCGTAAATATCTGAAATCAAAGTTGCATTAGACCAACCAGCAGCAGTATAATTTGCATACATTATTTCTGAATCAGTTCCCCATTCACCATTAGTATCATCCCACCATACCACATGGATATTACTATTATTGTCCGTGGCGATTTCTGGGCTGTCACTCCTTTCATCATTCCACCCGGTATAATCGTCTGAAATCACCGTTGCGTTGGACCAGCCCGCAGCAGAATAATTTGCATACATTATTTCTGAATCTAGGAAACCTCCTCCCCATTCGCCAACCGTATAATCCGTCCAGACTACATGTATATTTCCATTCTTATCCGTGATAATCCTTGGGCTCTGACTGCTGCCATTATTCCACCCAGTATAATCGTCTGAAATCACCGTTGCGTTGGACCAGCCCGCGGCAGTATAATTTGTATACATTATTTCTGAATCAGTTCCCCATTCACCTTTCGTATAATCCATCCAGACTACATGTAGATTTCCATTATTATCAGCGGCGATGTCAGGGATATAACTCGTATCATTATTCCACCCTGTACTATCGTCTGAAATTACCGTTGCGTTGGACCAGCCTGTTGAAATATTATAATTTGTATACATAATTTCCATATCTGTTCCCCATTCACCATTCGTATCATCTTGCCAGACCACATGGATTACTGAATTATTATCGATGGCAATGCTAGGTATTTCACTCATACCATCATTCCACTTGGTAATATCGTCTGAAATCACTGTTATGTTACACCAATTAGAAGTATTTAAATCGAAATCGTTGAAATGACTTTTTGATAATGATATATCAATAAAAGGATATGTATATAAAGAATTAACAAGAAAAATTGTTGAAATTATAAAAATCTGCATAAATAGTATATATTTCAGCTTATTTTTTTTCATTATAAAACCATTCCTCTATTAATCGTCTACTTTTCCTTAATATGATACTTTCCCTTAATATAATAATTTCAAATTAAATAAAAGAATTTAATTAAACTACATTTTACAATATTTAAAAATTTATAAATTTGGATAGTTTTTCTTTTTCGTAGATTTCATAACAAATTTGTTTAAGTTTGGGTATGATTGAAATAAATCAATTTCTTGATAAATTCACATAAAAAAATGAGAAGATAAAAATGGCTAATAAAAAAATAGTTGTCATATTGGGAAGCCCTAGAAAAAATGGAAATAGTGCTTTATTAGCACAATCATTTATAGAAGGTGCTGAAAAAAAAGGTGCTGATATAGAAACCTTTTTTCTTCAGGGAATGAATATAAAACCTTGTTCAGGTTGCGATAAATGCATTATAGACTCTGGATCGGGCTGTGTGATTAATGATGATATGCAAAAGATTTATCCATCTCTCATTGCTGCTGATGTGATAGTTATTGCAAGCGCTATTTATTGGTTTAACATTACAGGGCAGACAAAACTATTCATTGATCGATGCTATGCATTAACTAAAGTTGAAGGTTGGTCATACACTCATGCATTTAAAGGCAAGAAAATTGTCATAATTTTAACCTATGGTGATACAGACCCATTTACTTCTGGTGCAGTTAATGCTTTACGTTCATACCAAGATTGTTTTAATTATGTTGGTGCTAAAATAGTTGGAAAAATTTATGGGAGCGCATTAGGTGCAGGAAAAATAAAAGAAAATAAGCAATTGATGAAGAAAGCATATAATTTGGGGAAAGAAGTAAGTTCTGAACCAAAGAAAAAGGTGAAAGTAAAAGAAAGCCCGCTTCTATAATAGAATACTTAACTCATAAAATCCAATAAATTTTTTTGTTGGGAAACATAATGTTGAGGGATTTCCATTCTTTTTATTAATTGATTTGCATCCTCTGGTGCAAATCCTCTGAAATTATTATTAAATATTACAATAATCCTATTGACTTGGGGATTTTTTTCAAATAATCTTAAATTTTGTTCCAAGTGTGTTAATGCCTCATCCTGTTCTCTTTGGATTTGATTAAAAACTTGAATTTGATGATCTCCAATGAGCCTAATGTAATATTCCGATTGTTCAGGATAATAATATGGATCTACACCTATTATATAGGATGTGACTAAAGTTAAATTAGGAGGTTGTAGAATTTGCTCAAGAATATCGGGATTGAACCAAGAATTATCCCTAAATTCTAAGAAATAACTTGATTCTGAGGGTATTTTTTCAAGAATTTTTGTTAAATATTTCAAATTTTTATCATTATACCTAAATTTCGGCGGAAATTGTAATAAATATCCATAAGTTTTTGGCTCGAGTATTTTCATACGTTTAAAAAAAGAATTAATTAACGATTCAAGTTCCGAACTTTTTTTATGAGTTATTTTTTGCCACACTTTTATAGCAAATAGAAAGTGTTTAGGGACTTGATTAAGCCAATGTCTGACAGTTTTTTCTTTTGGCAAATTATAAAATGTGGAATTTATTTCCATAAAATTAAAATGATCGGAGTAATATCTTAAGTGGTTTTCCTTTTTCAAATTTTTTGGATAAAAAGTACCCATCCAACCACTATACTCCCAACCAGCACAACCAACATAAATTTTTTCCATTTTATCTCTTATTTGATACTTCTTTTTAAAAGATAATCAGATCTTTATACAATACATTTTATTGAAAATTCAAATATAATACATCTTAAAGGGAAAATCTACAAAATTAAACTTAAATAAACATAAGGAAATATCTATTCAAAATAAAAATTTAGGATGATTAATATGTCAACATCAGATGAAGCAGAAAAATTAGCAAAAAAGATAAATAAAGCAGCAAAAATAATATTGAGTGCAGGAATGATGCCTTTTCCACCGACGGACACGTTTATTGAGATTTTAAAATTTTATTTGGATGAAGAAGATATGGATTTCATAAAAGCATTCAAGACTAAGAAATCCATGACTATGGAACAATTACAGAAAAAGCTGCCAGATTTATCTGAGGATGAAATTGACAAAAAAGCTGCCAAGCTTGCAAAAAAGGGTTTTATTTTCAATCAACCAAGTTCATCCGGTCTCATGGTTTATCGATTATTACCTATTGTTGCTATAGGTGCTTTCGAGTATACTTACATGCCAGAGTTACCCAAAGATGAGAAAGAACTTGAGAAACTTAGAAAATTAGCTAAGCTTTATGATACGTTAATGCTAGAATTGGCTTCAGCAATTCAAGAGCGTTATGATAGTATCCTACCCATGTTCAAACAAGCACCTCCTATAGATAGAACAATTCCTATTTATACAAATGAGGAAGGAAAGACAATAGAAATTAATAAATCAATGCAGGCTGAAGAACAAGTATTACCCGCCCAATCCGTAGAAGAAATTATTAAAAAATTTGATACCATTGCAGTGGGTAACTGTTTCTGTCGTCAATATAGAGAAATGTTGGAAGAACCATGTAAAATTGATGCACCTATGGAAGTTTGTTTTACTTTTGGTAAATCTGCAAAACATGTTATCCAACAAGGATTTGCAAGAAAAGTCAGTAAAGAAGAAGCATTAGAAATCTTAAAAAAGACCGATGAAGCGGGTTTGGTTCATAAAGCATTCCATAACAAATCAGATATTTATAAAATCGAAAATTCTATTTGTAACTGCTGTAAATGTTGCTGTGATACTTTTAACCTTTGGCGCATGGGCGCGACGGCAATGATTAACTCCACAAATTATCTCTCACAAGTGAATAAAGATACTTGCACCGGCTGTGGCACTTGTGAGGAAAAATGTCCTACTGGAGCCATTTCTGTTGGCAGTGACAATTTAGCAAATGTTAATGAGGAACTCTGTATAGGTTGCGGAATCTGTGCACATTTCTGTCCTGAAGGTGCAATTTCATTAAAAGAAGGTTTGCGAAAAGTATTTGTCCCTCCTCCACGCATAAAAAAATAAAAAATCTCTCTTTTTTTTATTCAAATTCTTAATAAAAACATTATAAATAGTAAATATTAAAAGTCAACATTAAGTAAGAGTGAGACCACAATATTTGCATTCTACTACTTCATCATTTAACAATATTTCAACATCTTCTCTATTTATTGGAGCACCGCAATAAAGACAAATCCATTCTGTTATTTGTTCATCAAATTTTTTGATAACCTTCTTTTCTCTAATTTCAGAAATTTTTGGAGAAACAAGTTTTCTATCTTTTTTAAAGATTATAGTATTACCCATAAGTCGACCGTTTAGTTCACGTTTGAAAATCATATCTTTAATAATATATCTAATTTCCCGGGATGAACGATTTAATTTTGAACATAATTTTTCAAATGTTATTCCATCATAACGTTTTGATGAATCATCAAGTTCAATTTTTATTTCTCGCTTTAATTCACTAATTTTTTCTTCTTCTAACTCTATTCGCCTTTGTTTTTTTATTTTTTTCATAAATCTCTTGGCGTTCCATATTTTTACCAGTTTATCTTCAGACCCACTAATGACATATCTGCCATTTGAAGAAGCTGCAACAGAGGTAACATTATCCTTATGAGCTTTGAATATATGGACAATCTTTCCAGTTTTAAATTTCCACAAAATGAAAGTATTGTCATTAGACCCGCTAATGATATATTTTCCTCTTGAAGGGCAAATTACCGAGTTAACATCCATTGAATGACCTTTAAGTGTCCGGACAAGTTTACCTGTCTCTAATTTCCATATTTTAATGGTATCGTCACTAGATCCACTTATGATATATTTTCCGTCAGGTGTAAATGTGACCGAATTTATAGAATTCTCATGCCCTATGATTGTTCGAATATTTGCCCCGGTCTCAAAATTCCAGATTTTAATTTGTTTATCATGAGAACCACTAGCAATATATTTACCATCCGGAGATACTGCAACAGACAATACATAAAGGTCATGTCCCTCAAGTGAACGGACTTGTTTTGCAGAAGATAAATCCCATATTTTAATCGTATTATCCCAAGATCCGCTGATGATATATTTTCCATCTGGAGAAAAAGTGACTGATACAACATTATTTGTATGACCTTTAAGAGTATCGAGAAGCTTACCTGTCTTTAATTGCCATACTTTTATTGTATGATCCCAAGACCCACTTGCAATATAATTTCCATCGGGCGAAATATCTACTGAAATAACGGGTTCTTTGTGCCCACTAAGTGAACACACAAGCCTCCCATTATCCATATACCATATTTCGACTCTATTTTTACTTGAAACACCAGAATATTTGGTTCCAGACGCTGTAACCAGATATATACCGTCAGGGGAAACTTTAACCGAATTAACATCATCAAGATGTCCCAGTATTGAATCTTCTATGAGTTTCATAACTTACAAATCTCCAAATTTAAACAAAATTGTGGTTCCCTATGTCCAATTTAAAATTCTTCTACAATAAATAACAAATCTTCTAAGTTATTGATTTTTCTATCAGGTTTTATATTCACTGATGAATGATGTTTTAAATATTCGTATCCTCGAAATAAATGAATTGCTCTCATTCCTATTTTTAAAGCTGGTTCGATATCGGTTTTTACATCATCTCCAACCATTGCTAGTTCCTTATATTCACAATTCATCATTTCTTTGAATTTAATAAAAAAATCCAAACGTGGTTTTCTAGCATGCGAAAAAAATAAGTGAAAAAGGTCTTGGATGTCCTGTAATTTAAGAATTTCATTTGTTACATACCTTGAAGCATTGGTGATTATTGCTAATTTATATTTTTTTGAAAGATCCCCTAATATTTGTTTTATATTTGTATTAGGCTTCCAAGCTGGTATTTCGACTGAATGGTATACTTCACAACATTTTATTAAAGTTTCAGGGCTAAATTGAATATTATTTTTTAAAAAAGTATCATTTAAAATTTCTTCAGTAAAATATTGTTGGTCTTCTGTAATAGTTCTAGCAAAATATTTGTTCCTAACCCTTTTTAAAGTCCTAAACAATTTTTTTGGGTCAAAACTAAAATTATTTTCCCTTAAATAATCCATGACTTTGAAAAAACCTTTGTCGAATAATTGAAACCATTTTAGTAATGTAAAATCTTCTAAAAATACCAATGTAAATTGTAGATCAAACGCAATTCCTTTTATCATCGATCATTCTCAGAAGCGAGTTCGAGCAGCACGAACCTTTATTTTTACTTTTGTTTTTTTATCTTTATCCTCTAAAATTATATACTCAGTATCTGAATGTAGTAATTTTACTTGAAGCTTCTTATCAAAGACTACATCATCCTTTTTACCTAAATCTCTCTCAAGGAGACGAATTCTAACTGTTCTTTCTTTTTTATCATTTCTTTTCAAAGTTAAAAATTCATTATACAATGAAAAATCGCTTGATCCTTTTTCAAATGTATCATTTTCGTGAATTTGTATAAACCCATTACTTGGGACTCGAACATATCTAATACCAGAACCTATCTTTAAATAGAATTCGCCAGTCTTACTTGCAATATCGTAATCTTTTCTAGGTTTAATGGAAATTAAAGCAATATTTATTAAATATCTATCTTTTCTTCTTAATTCAAAATCTTGACCTTTTACGCAGAATAGTGTTGCTTATTAACACGATTCTATAGCGTACGTCTTTTTCTGTTTCGCGTAATACCTTCTTGGCGATATAAACACCTCCATTCATTTATAGTTCCGCTTTCTGAAGAACTTAAATAAAGATAATCTATATTTTGGATTTTGAATCCAATTACCTTTAATCATTGATAAATTAGATAATATCAATTAATAAATGTTAAGCATTATTATTCTTCATTAAATAAAAGAGGATTAAAATGTCTGAAAAAATTGAGGACATTTATTGAAGAGATAAAAAAAATGGTAAGAGGTTTAAGTTAAATAAAAAATAGAGTGATGAAAATTTGACATTTAATTTATTAACTTTAATTATTTTGGCTATTTGGATTACTATTTTAATTATATATATAAAGATACCACTTAGCAAATTCGCAGAAGAAAGAATAAAGCATTCAGGATTTGCATTTTTGCTAAGTTTTGCAGTATTATCCTTTGTATATATTGAACCCTTTTTCCATCACTCGTTTTTATTCGTATTTGCTTCAATATTTATAGTAAGCTCTTTCACTTTCGGTCTTATATTTGTACTTGATTCCCCTTGGGAAACTAAAGCACTAATCCCTTTCTCAATAATTTTTGATTTGTTCTTAATTTCTTTGGTTTTATTTTATTTACCTACACACCCAACAATCTTAATTTTATTGAGTATTTGGGAAATTATTTTTGGAATTTATATGTTTGGTATAGCTCCCTTTCTAAAATCTATAGATTTCCGAAAAAAATTTGGAATTTTATTATTTATGATAGGAATTTCAATAACAACCTTTGGCTACCTTTCACCTTTAATACACGAAATAAAAAACGAATATATATCAACTGGATTTACTTTTATCGCATGGAATTTAAGTTTAAACCGCGGTTTGGTATTTTTAACAATTTTTCATGACCTAGTATTTTTCATCATGTCTTGGATAGCTATATCTACATTTTCTTTATTGAGTTTTCTTCCCGATGCTAAAGATCCCGAATATGAACAATTACGGAATATTACAATAGCCGTCCTTACTTTTACTTTCAATTCCTTTTTAATTTCTTTTAATATATTCTGGATAAGAAGTATTCTTGGAATATATATAATCGTTGCAATATTAATTGCAGTCGATTTTATAATAATATGGCTTATAATAAGAAAAAGAGCTAAATAACTGGTAAAAATATATTAATTGATTTCCATAGTTTTGGAAATTTCTTTAAATCCTATTTTCTTAACTATTTTCAAACCACTTTCCATATTACTTTTAATATTTAAACGTATTTTAGAAACATTACTTCTTTTTAAGCTTTTAATAGACTCTTTAAGAAGTTGTGTACCAATACCATTATTTCTCTTTTCTGGAATCACATAAACATTACTAATATATCCATAGATAACTGAACCGGGAATTTCTTCCCTCACTTCTGAAAATGCAATACCACAAATTTTACCCTTCTCCCCAGCATTTGATTCTTCAGCAATTAAAGTAAAATAGATCCCAAAAATCTCATCATCAGAAAGCCTTGTATTTATTGATTCATTCCATCGATCTTCATCAAATCGTTCATCCATTTCATTTACCAAAGCTTTCATTAATTTTTTAGCTACATCGATATCTTTTTCCGTCATTATCCGTATTTTAGCCATTTGAGTCCCTCTATCTAATAATAAAACCCAATAATTATTGTTTAGACAATGAGTTCAATAAACTCAAAATTTGAATAAAGAAAGAATTGATAAATGTTTCGAATAACTCGTGTTATTTGGGAACATATTTGGAATAATGTGCTTTAGATCAAAAATGTATTCAATTTAACACTAATTAAAAAATCAAATAAATTAAATTTTTAATAAATTAGAGATTAAAATCAGTAATTATAGCAAATTTTTAAAGAAATCTTTTGTTTTCTCCATATTTCCTGTTAATTCGAGTGAGATTGGGGTAATTGAAATATTTCTCTCAACCAATAAAGCTCGAATATCGGAATCTTCGAGATCTATACTAAATTTAGCCCCTTTCGGATTTTTAGCACCAAATCTAAAAACTTTTTTTCTTTCTTCCCCTTTATCCTTAAGTTCTCTAAATATAGATCCATAATGTGCTTCACCAACGGATGTTATTTTTATCTTCGTTTCGCTATTAGCATTGAAAGGCACATTAATTATAAATAAATTAGAAGGTAAATCTTTAAGATCGACTTCTAGTATTTGTTTTGCAATTTTTTTTGTAAGGTCTGCCGCAACTTCGAAATATTTAACATCCACGTCAGAGCTGTTAAGGCCTTTTTTATGTTTATTAGGTATTAATATACTTATAGCAATTGCCGGTATTCCCAAAAGAGCTGCCTCTAGTGCTGCTCCAACAGTTCCAGAACTTAAAATAAAAGAATTTCCAGCATTTGCACCTACATTAATTCCGGAAATGATTAAATCGGGTTTTTTATCTTTACCTAGAATATGAAATATACCAATTAGTACACAATCTGAAGGAGTGCCTGCTACTGCATACCCACGGTTTCCACAATCTTCCACAACAAATTCTCCAAAACGAGTTATCTCTTTACCACACCAAGATTTTTCGCTTTTTGGGGCTACTATTGTAACCTCTGCTAAATCAGATAGCAAATCTTTCAGATATTGAAGGCAAGGACTATCAATGCCATCATCATTCGTAAGTAATATGTATTTCATGAAACACCTCACACTTAATATTCCAATTTAAAATATATTTATTTAATTATTGAATATTTATAGATTTTCACTTAATTTCAAGGATATTAAAAGAGTTTTAATTTCAAATTTTCCCAATTGAACTTCAATTGTATCTTCATTATGATCATTTATTTTTTTAGGATTAAATTCTAAAAGATCTGTTTCAAAGACTTCCAAGATTTTGAAATTAGATGCAAAATTAATTTTACATGATGTTTGGTTTCCATAAGCTTCGTATATTCTCAAAATATATTTTGATTCATCACTTTTTCCGTCTTCATATGATTTAAATGCACTTAGAATTATGGTATTTGGTTCAATTTTTAAGAATGAAAACTTTTTTGGTAAAATTCCCTTATGAGGAGAGGTTTTGGATACTAAAAAATCATCATTAAATTCATGGGCTTCGTTGATTGCGAATTTTTTTCCTTTATGAATTTTTAATGCATATTTAACAGAATGTTTCCCTAAATCTGTAATTTTTTTTAAATCGCTAATTTGCAGAGCTGCACCCCCCCTTGGATATTGTGGTGTCCTCAATACTGTCATTTTAAGAACATTTTCAATAACATTAAAACCGTATTTTGAATAATTAATCAAAGTGACCCCGAAATCATCATTTGATAGATCTATCCACTTCTGAGCAGGGACTTCCCATCGTCCCATTTGAGAT
>JABXJV010000387.1 GCA_013375355.1 Candidatus Helarchaeota archaeon | reverse complement strand
TATGAAATAAATGTAATAAAGCTGGAATAATACCTAAAAGTTATAATTATGCAGAAATTTTAAGATTAATCTAAGAGTCAGACCCTTCGGGGCCGGGATTAAATCATTCAGCTTGTTGAATGGTAGTTCATTATCTGAATAATACAAACAGAAATTTATAAAATATTCTTTTCTAGGGTTATGAAATGATTAACTTGCTTTTTTTATCAATTTCAAAACATTATCTCCTACATTTACACCCAAATATTCAGCAATTGGAGAACATTTCGCTCTTAATATAAATAATATTGGAATTTTGATTTGTTCTCTAAAATAAGTAAAACATTCCCAATTAGACTGTCCTTTGGAAATAATTAAGTCCTAACTCTCCAACTTTTGAATGAAATCTTTAGATACTTCATTAAACATAACTCCTAATGCATTTGAACCTGTTGTAATCAATTCAACATCTAAAGTATCCAGCCCAACTTGATGTGCATCCTCTAAAGTTGCATCATTAGCTATAGGTCCTTCCTTTAAAACTACTATCACTGTTTTGCCAATAGCTAGTAACTCGTCAATTAACAATTTATCAAATGCAATTTCTCCTGCATTATCTAAAAGATATAAAATTGTCTCTATTTTATCTAATAATGAAATAAATTCTTCAAAATCATTAATTTTAAACCCTGTTTCTAGATTCTGTGAATACAAATCTTCGAATTCTTTGACGTCTAAATTGAATTTATGCTGAGCTGTTGAAAAATCGATAATATTTCCTACGATTGTACCAATAATCGCTTTGTTGATTCGTTCTGAAAAAGAATTCGAATTATTAATATCAAGTTTTATACTTTCACTTACTGTTTTTCCTAATTTATTACTGAGTTTCTTCTCCTTTTCATAAGGATCTATATTATTAGTTGAATTTTGAAGCATTCTGAATATTTTTATTGAAAGATCAACAGGAAATACATCATTTGAAAAATCTTTTAATATACTAAATATTTCTTCCATGCATTGATACTGTAATTTCCTATCTTTTGATGATTTTTTTAGAGCTGAATAACCTATGTTTAGCATGCAACTCGCACATGACGGTTTTGTCCAAAGGAGAACATTTTTTTCTTTTTTTCTCATTAAATAACCATGATCTTAAATTTTTTCAATGAATTATGGAAATAATTATCTATTAATGAAATAATCTAAATTTAAAACTCTTAATAACAAAATGGTTTGAAAAATTTATGAATTTTATGCCCTCCCGCGAAGAAGCTATTAAACTCCTTCAAGAGGTGGGTTTAAACCAAAATATAATCAACCATACTGTTGCCGTAGCCGATAAGGCTTTAGAAATTGCGAAAAATCTAAAAAATAATGGTGTTACAGTAGATATTAATATAGTAGAAATCGGAGCATTATTGCATGATATTGGACGTTCAAAAGTCCATGGTTGGCATCATTCAATTGAAGGTGGAAATATAATCAGAGAATATGGTTTTTCTGAAAAGATTGCTAGAATAGCAGAAACTCATATATTAGGTGGATTCTCAAAAAAGGATTGCGAAATACTCGCTCTTCCTGTCAATCGATATCTACCTGAAACGATTGAAGAAAAGATAGTCTGTTATGCTGATAAATTAACTAAAGGTACGATATATATAACTGTTGAAGAAAGATTCGGTCTGTGGATTGATGAATATGGGAATACTCCAATACTAAAAAATGCAAGGAAACGAGTTAAGAAAATTGAAAAAGAAATTCAAAAATTACTCAAATTTAAAAAAAAGACTTAAATATTTTCTGAGAATTGACTTTTTTTGTAAAATTTAAATAAATTAACAATAATAAGTTGTTAAATTTAAATAAAGAAAATTATTATTTAACTTCAATAATTATTATTACTATATTAAATCTATTTTGAAAGAATTCTAGAATTTTTTCTTATAAAAGGAGAAAATAAATGAATATATTT
>JABXJV010000386.1 GCA_013375355.1 Candidatus Helarchaeota archaeon | reverse complement strand
GACATATCCATCAAGAGAATATAAAGAGGCAATGAAAATCGCATCCCAGATTGGGGTAAAAATAAAAGTCATCCAGACAAAAGAGACAGACAATATAGAATTTAAAGAAAATCCAGTTAATAGGTGTTATTATTGCAAAACCGAACTTTTTACAAAGATTAAAGATATTGCAAAAAATGAGAATTTCAAAAGTATTGTTGACGGGTCAAATGCGGATGATTTAGGGGATTACAGACCCGGAATGAAGGCTTTAGTGGAAAAAAATATAAGAAGCCCTCTGAAAGAGGCGGGTCTTTCAAAGAGTGAAATACGCCAGTTATCTAAGAGGCTGAATCTTCCCACATGGGATAAACCCGCTCTTGCTTGTCTTTCATCGCGTTTTCCCTATGGAGAAAGCATCGACCCGAAAAAATTAAGGATGGTTGACGAAGTTGAAAATTACCTTCATGATGAGGGATTCAAGAATGTCCGTGCCAGACATTACGATAAAACCATTAGAATTGAGGTATCTCAAGATGAGGTCGATAAGTTCTTCGATCGTAAAATGCGAGAACGAGTGGTCAAAAAAATTAAAGAAATTGGATATACATATGTTACTTTGGACCTTGAAGGTTATCGGCAGGGAAGTATGAATGAAATCCTTTTCAGAAATGATTAATATTTTTCTTGAATGAAATGTATTTTCAGAAGAAGGGGAAACTTGTTTATTGTAAATGGGATATTTTCAGAGAATTTGATAATCTGATTGCAGTGTTCAGCACCAGAAAAGGAGGATTTTCTACCCCGCCATATAATTCTCTTAATCTTGGTTCTTCAACCGATGACCTACCGGAAAATGTAATAAATAACAGGAATAATTTTTTTCATACTTTAAATATTTCTGAGGAAAGAATCGCCAGTGCTGTTCAGGTTCATGGAGATAATGTAATAATTGCCGAAAAGTCGGGTAATTTAGGTGTAGGTGACGGATTAATAACCGATATTTGTAATATATTTCTATGCGGGACTTACGCTGATTGTGCTTCAGTTATGGTTTTTGAACCTTACAGAAAAGTGATTGGATTGTTCCATGTAGGTTGGAAGAGCCTGTCTATTGAAATTGTAAAAAAGGGTATAAGAAAGATTTGCAGAGTATATAGTATCGAACCTGATAATTTATTAATCGGCATTAGCCCCCATATTAAGCAGTGTTGTTATGTTGTTCGAAAAGATGTTGCAGGATTGTTTGAGCAAAAATTTCTTGTAAAAAGTGGCGAAGAACAGTGGAAATTAAATATCGAAAATATAATCGTCAAACAGTTAAATGAGGCAGGCGTAGAAGAGGAAAATATTGAGAGAAGCAATCTATGTACATCCTGTAATGATGACATGTTTTTTTCTTACCGGAGAGATAAACGTTGTACTGGAAGGATGCTGGCTGTCATAGGAGTAGAAAAATAACAAGAAATCAAAAATGTAATTAAAACGCAAAGGAGACCAAATGAAAAAACTAACACTGCTAATCCTATTAGCGAATTTTATATATATTTCTGGAACGAGAGCCCAGCCTATTTTCAATGAGTTATGGGGGAATGCCGGCTTTACTTTAGCACTTCCCAAGTTATATACGCTTGATTTAAAGGAAGATCAAATGGACTTAATGAATATATCCGAAGGAACATTCGGCTTGTTTTTGGGATTTAAAGCAAATCTTTTTGAGATAAAAAAAGATTTCTATTTTGGTCCCAGTGTATATTATCAATATAATATGCCAGGTACACAATATATCATGTTTCCAGAGGATTTTGTCGAGGGGTACACCCAGGAGATTCAATATAAAATATCCGACTTTTCAATAAACGGTGATTTTTATTACAAAATACCAGGAAGAGAAAGAGACCTTTATGCTGGAGCGGGTGTTGGAATTCATGATGTGAGATTTAAAACAAAGTTCATCCTTGAACCCTGGAGAAGTGTACCTGGTTTAAATGATGATGACTGGGAAAATGACGAGATTAACGAAAGTGAGACCAAAGTCGGATTTCATCTTATTGGAAAGGTTAAAATTATCCAGAATCTTTTTTTAGAGGGAAGATTTGAGTTCGTTAGCGGCCTTAATCAATTTAAACTTGTATGGACATATAAACTCTGGAGCAAAAGAAGAGATATACCAGAAGAATAAAAATACTTATTTATATTATTTATAATGGTTTGGTAAGTAACACTCAATGACCTTTAATTACATAAATATAAATTCAAGAATTTTTGGAAAGAGCTTGATTCATCAAGCCTATACAAAAATAATATTGACATATTATTATTAAATGTGGGGATTCGATTTATCGAATCCAAGATTTAAAATTTTTCGATTCATTGAGGATTCAGATGTAATAAAATTTATTGAAGTTCAGTTAATTATAGTTTGTTCGATTGTCTTTTTGTTATGAAAAAGATAAAATGGGAAAATAAATATTTTTTTTCTTGAAAATGTAAAATTTAGTTTCTAAATTTTTTAAAGATTAACAATTTCTGAATGGAGTTAGGTTATTATAAATCTGTTATACTTGGAGTAATCCAGGGACTCACAGAATTTTTACCCATCAGCAGCTCCGGACACATTGTTATCGCCAAAAAGTTGTTTTTAATAAAATCCGCTGGAATGCTGTATGAGGTATTCCTACATTTTGGAACCTTCCTATCTGTAATAGTAATTTTCAGAAAAGAGATTGCTGATATTGTCAGTTCTTTAGGGATTGGAATGGTAGATTTATTAAAAAATAGGTCGTTAAGTTCAAAATTAACAAAAAATCAAAAATCACGACTTGGAATCTTTATAATAATTGCCTCTGTTCCAGCTGGAACAGTGGGTATATTATTTAAAAGTGAATTATCAGAATTTTTTGAGAATCCCCTTTTTGTTGCAATTGCTTTAATTTTTACTGGAATAATACTTTATATTACGAAGTATTTTAGAGAGGGGGGGCTGGGTGTCAGGTTTTTTGGTTCCATAGTAATAGGATGTGCTCAGGCATTTGCTATTTTACCAGGCATATCGCGATCCGGGATGACAATTAGTGCAGGTATTTTTTTAGGGATTAATAGGGAAGATGCGGTCAAATTTTCTTTTTTTCTTTCAATGCCAGCAATTTTTGGTGCAACTATATTAGAAACTCTTGATGCTTTTTATTATAACTTGAATATAGAAGATTTGATTCAGATATTTTTAGCATTTTTATCGGCGTTTTTATCAGGATATTTTGCTGTAAAAGTGTTGATGAAGATTGTGATAGCAGGAAAATTTTATCTTTTTAGTTTTTATTGTTTTTTAATAGGAATTCTGGCGATAGTTTTTTATTTGTAATTAAATTCTATTTTAAAATGGATTATGTAGATGCATTAAAAGTAATAAAAAGTGGTAAGCCTTATCCAATGTATGTTATTATTGGAGAAGAGGATTATTTTCGAGAAGAAGCAGTTAATTCTCTGGTCGAAAGATTTGTTAATAAAAATACAATAGATTTTAATCTCGACATTTTGATGGGAGAAGATATAGAGGGACAATTCCTTTATAATCGTTTGATTTCATTTCCCTTGATGAGTGAAAAAAGGTGCTTGATAATTAAAGGAGCTGATGCTCTCAATGCTGATGCGAAAAAAGCTTTAATAAAATATATTGAGAATCCTGTTAAATCTACAGTGTTGATAATTGAATCAGAAAAGGTCAATTTGCAGGAAAAGGTTTTTTCAGAATTGAAAAACAAATCTTTCTTGTTCGAATTTAAAAGGCTTTATCCCAGACAGCTTTCCTTCTGGATAGTAAATTATATCGGAGAAAGGAGAAAGAAGATTTCAAAAGAAGTGGTTGAAACACTTATTGAGATGACAAATTCAAGTTTAAGAGAAATAACAAATGAAATTGAGAAAATAATATTATATATAGGTGAAAGAAAAATAATTAATAAAGAAGATATATTGGAGATAACTGGTGGCTCAAAATTATACAACATATTTGAATTGATGGATTCTATTGGTGCAAAGAACCTTACACGCGCCCTTAAGATAGTTGATAAGATGATAGAAAGAGGAGAATTGCCTTCTATAATAATAAGAATGCTGTCACGGCACATAACATTACTAATGAAAGTAAAAGAATATAAAGATAAATTCGATGTGGAAGTGATTTCAAAAAAACTTGGTATCAAGAAATTTTTTTTAAAAAATTATTTAATTCAGTCTGAAAATTTTTCGGAATCCGAACTTGAAAGATGCTTTAATTATCTTCTTCACTCCGATATTCTTGTAAAAAGGGGAGTGAAAAATTTAAAACTCTTGATGAATATTTTAATATATCTGATAACTGGTTCTGAAGTTTCAAAAAATGAGAAGAATTTTGATTTGGAAGATATAAATAAAAAATTTGAAATATTTAGGGAACTTTCAGAGTTTTATTTGGTTAGATAGAATGAAAAAAAAATTTGAAAATAGTATTCCTACCGACGAAGAACTAATCAAGAGATTTCAGAACGGTGATATATACGCTTTTGAACAGATAGTTAATAGGTATAAAAACCAACTTTTAAACTACGCCTATCGATTCTTGGGAGCTCTCGAAGACTCCGAAGATATAGTCCAGGAGACTTTTCTAAGGGTATTTCGTAAGAAAAAGGCATATAAAAATGTGGCGAAGTTTTCGACCTGGATATATACCATTACCGGAAATCTTGCCAAAACTGAATTGAGACGAAGGAAGAAGAGAAAACTGTTTTCTATTAGCGGATTGAAATACGATGA
This sequence comes from Candidatus Helarchaeota archaeon, assembly GCA_013375355.1. The sequence continues at coordinate 972 of JABXJV010000386.1, read as the reverse complement.
CAAAGATTATGATATACCTGACCATAAAAGAGGACCAGATGAGAGAGCAGATAGTGTTGTAAAAGATGAGTTAATTCAGAAAGCAATTAATTCTTTGTCTCCCAAATTCAAAGAAGTTATAATATTAAGAGATATTCAGGAACTTTCTTATGATGAGATAAGTAAAATTGTAAAAATACCTCTTGGAACTGTAAAGTCAAGAGTGAATAGAGCACGTTTAAAATTACAGGAAATTTTGGGGTATTTGTTCAAAAGTCCTGAAAATTAATTTAAGGAGTTGCCTATGTCTTGTAAAGAGGTTTGTAACTATTTTTCTGCTTATCTGGATGGAGAAATCAGTGAAAGTTTAAAAAAAGAAATAGAAATGCATTTCAATAACTGCCCTCACTGCAGAGCCATCCTTAATAAAGCATATTCAATTAGACAATATATGAAAAGATTGTCAAGAATAAAAACCTCGGATAACTTCGAGGTTAGGCTAAGAGAGAAGATTTCACAAGAACTTACTCGAAAAAAAAGTTTTATTAACAAATGGACAGAATCTATTAATTATTTACCAAATAAACCAATCATTGCATTCACCGCTGCTGCAGTTCTGGTGATTATTTTTATTATTATGAATGTTCAACGCTCAGATTATAAAAAATTTCAAATTAAGAATGCTCCTTTGCAAGAGGAAATTTTAAATCAGAAAGCAGGAGGAACAAATGTTCTTTCCGATAAAGACGAGAACAAATTTTTAAAAGAAGAGGCGGTATTATCGGCAACTCCTTCCGGAATTAATGATTCAACAGGAAAAGTTTTCGATTTAAAAGAGAGAGAACAATCTCTGGACAGCAAAGTAAAATATATTAATAAAAGTGATAAATAATGTAAAAAATTTATAAATGATTTTTCTATTTATTTTATGAAATTTAACCCTTCTATATAAGAAGGGTTTTTATTTATAGTTGTGTATGAAAGGATAAAATG
>JABXJV010000385.1 GCA_013375355.1 Candidatus Helarchaeota archaeon | reverse complement strand
TCCTAAATTCTCAAGCAGATTCTTGACAGCGTTTGCTTCATTTATGTCAGAACATCCACCGACCTGAACTATAAAATCCCTATTTATAGAATTTATATATATCGGCTTATTAGTCATTTCATTTAATTTATCTGCAATAATCCTCGCATTCTTTATTGATTTTGCGTTTACAACCTGAACACGGTAAACATCAGAGCCAGTTTCCGAGATTTTACCATAAACCTCCATCCCATCCTGCCCAGAATACCCATAAGATGCCGTTATTGAAAGAATAAAAAATGTTTTTATAGGTAAATGAAAAATGTTTTTAAACTCAGGATTCATTAAATAATCTCAACTACTTTTTTTAAAATATCTGAAAACTAATCCAAAAATTATAACTTTATCAATAATTATAATAATTATATTTTTTTCATATATCAACGAAAAAATATAATTTGCTAAACGACTATTTTCTTCAGATTTTTACCAATTTTTTGCAATTTTAAATATAAAACTTAATTTTTATTATTGTTTATATTATTTCGGAGTAAGTTCAAGTAGTAAAAATTCCTTAAATCCGACATTAACATTATCTTTTGGTCCTTTGACAGTCTCAAGATCAATGTTATGAATATAGTCTCTCACTCGATATCTTTTCTTTTCCAGACCTCTCAATTCAACTTTCCCTTTCCAGAATGTTGAAAAAAACGAGTAATAAAATTTTTCGCCCTTTTTTATTAAATGTGTTTCCGGTTTGTCAAATCCTATATCGTAAAGGTTCAGATATTCTCCATTATATAACTTCTTTTCTCTATATATGGCAAACCATCTTTCGTAAATCATTTTAGTATATTTTGAAGGCTTGGGAATGCTCGGTTCGGTTCTTCTTAGTATATTTTTATCATCTGGATTCAGAGTGGTGAATTTAACAGATATTACCCCACCAGGAGTAATATGAGAAGCAAAATCCAAAACACCTCTTTCATAATAATTACAATCAACAGCCGCTTTTTCTTCAAATAATGCCTTCAGTGCCTTGATTCTGCTTCTCAACTGGAATCTTGTGTTTGGATTGCCGACAACAGGCATATTATATTGAAAGATGTTATAAATTGAAGGACAAATCCCATCCGAATTCACTTTTATTACAAAACCCGGATTAATATCAATCGACGCTTCATATATAACCTTGAAAAAATCGGATAAAGCATCCAACGATTCTGAAGGAGAGCGATGATTATGATTTACAGCATAACAGAATGGAACAGAATTTAAACAAG